>JAGFXI010000084.1 GCA_017861095.1 Deltaproteobacteria bacterium
ATCACTTTCTTAATAGGACCTTTGCGGACTCTCCACCGGACACAGGAAAAGATAGCTGAAGGGAGAGAAACGAAAGGGTTGGGCAGAGCCGCCCGCTTGGGGCGGCCCCGCAGGTCCAACTGGTCACGTTGATCTCCCGGGGAACGATGGAGATCATGACACTCCCGGTCGTGACCGTCTAGCCCGCATTATGCACGAACCACCTGCTGCGACCGCGGATCTGGCCGTCCTTCCGGGCGTTCTCGGGTCTCGCACCTTGGGACGTACTGAACAAGTACGCCTCAGGTCCGAGCCCCTGCGGTTGCCCGGTGGCACGACCATCTCTTCGACCTCGCGACGGCGTCTCGTGCATAATGCGGGCTAGCTTGGTCCCTGGGAAATCAACGTGATTCGTTGGAACCTGCGGGGCCACCTCAAAGCGGGCGGCTCTGCCCCTTTCGTTTCTCTCCCTTCAGCTATCTTTTCCTGTGTCCGGCGGAGAGTCCGCAAAGAGCCTATTAAGAAAGTGATCTACACGGATTCTTCCAGATCCAAGTGGTAGCGGACCGGGCCGCGATAGCTGTCGCCGAAGCGTGTATGAAGAGCACACTGGGAGGTAGGATCGGACCATGAGGTGGCTATGCTCACGTGGCCCTTCGGGAAGGCGCAAACCTCGGCGCCGATGTAATCCAAGGGGGCAAGGGCCGATTCCTTGTCCACCAGGTCATCTTTTTCCGCATAGCAGATAAGCCACTTGATCCCCTGTTCCTTGAGCCGTTTGAAATTGAGTTGTCGGCCGAACAGTTTCACCGGAAGGGTTCCGTCCTCGGTAATAGGAATGGTATAGGAGTCGTAACTCAGTTTAGTAATGGCAAGAGGAAGATCACAACGATCATAGAGCAACCAGTGGTTGAGGGCGGCTGCAGTCTTGCCGATTTTCACCTCGTGACCGTTACCATTCGAGGACTCGAACATCATCAGGTCCCGATAGAAGGTCAGCATCGGAGCCTCTTTCTCGATGCTTCTTAGCTTGAAGACCCAGCTAATCAGCTTCCCGTCCACCACCCGATTGCCATTGGGCAGGCTCTTCACTGCATAGCCGAGGTCCCGAAAGCGGGCGGGCGTGTGGTCAAGGTATTCTACCAGCGACTTGCTCCGGCTTCCGTCGATCGGCGTCACGCAGGTGATGTGAGCGTCCACCAGACCGTTCAGCTCGCCGGAGAGGAGAGCCAGAAGGGTCATGAATCCCCCCTGGCAGAACCCGTTGAGGGTGACCGCTCTTCCGTGCCTGGCCTGCACCTGTTCGCAGAAGAATCGGGTGTCAAGGATGTCATCCTCTCCGGTCATCACCTGAACCGCGGGGGTTGTATCGATATCCTTCGTGATCCGGATGTAGGTGGGAATCCCCTGGTTGGCAAAGCAATGGACATAGCTTTTGTGCTCGTGGGGCAAGAAGGCCAGGATGTTGGCCCCCAGGACGGCGGGTGGGACGATGAGGATCGGCTTGCCGTGCTCCCTGACCTCGACCTTCTTGTCCAGCGGGAGTACCTGATACAGGTAAAAGCGCTCTGTTTCGGCCGCCTTTACATAACCTCCGTCCTCGAAGTGAAACCCGTATTCCGATTCGATATCTCGGATTGCTTGGGGGAAAGAATAGACCACCTTCTCGAGAAGCCTCGCCTGTTTCGCCATAAACTGCTCAATGTCTTCTCCGTCATGGTCAAAGATGGTATTGAGCCAAGCGGAAAAGCCCCTCACCGTCTTCTGTAGATGGTACTCGCTCATCGTGCTGAAACTACCGATGAATCCCCTTTCGGCAATCTCGAGATTGAACCGGTAAAGCTCCATATAGTCCCTGATGGTCTCCCATAGGGGCTTTTGGAGCAGCCTCTCTCTCTCCATGGAATGAAAAGAAGTCATGGCGATCCAGTACGGCGTCATGAATTCGTTCATATAAGCAAAAACGCCGGTCCAGTAAGCCTGGGCGGCCCTCATGTGCTCGATTGTCGCTCCCATCAGCTTTTGATTTATTTCCAGGACTTTTTCCATGAACATAGATTCCTCCCAAGGTGGCAGACCAGTTACTCACACGATTCTGCAAGTCCTTTGCCAGGCCACCTAACCTGGCCAAGTGGTTCTAACAACATATTGTTCTGCAAAGGTAATACCCCATTCTTCAAAATCGCAATTCAGGTGGCGGCATGACCATATTTTGTCAAAGGACCAACGATTTTTGCCCTTTCGCCACGAAGGCATCGGACAGGAACTGAATGCTCCGGCGGTGTACGCCTTCCCGTAGGAAGGACGTGAGGCTTGGCGGCTCCCGGGGAGGATGGTTTCGGCTTCCCCGCCGTTATGCGTATCCGAGGCGTCGGGTGCCGCCTTTCCGGATCGCCACTTGACTTCCCCATGAATCGCTCTATAATCGCTCCCGCCAGATCGCCTAATCCTGCTTGGCAGGAACGGGGGACCCAAATTCGGGGCGTATCACCGCTCAGGTGTAGGGCAACCTCTTCGGCCCGAGCCCGCCAGCTAACCTCGTAGGCGTCGAAGGGGGAGAAACTTCCGGAGTTGCCCGGAGGCGGATCCTCCTGTTGCATACTTCGGAGGTTCATTCATGCCTGTTCTGCCCTTTCTCTCAGGCCGGGATCACCACCGGTTCGCCACGGCAAACGCCATCTCATTCCTCCTCCTCCCACACATCCGTCACGATGCCGCGCCCGGGGTATGTTGGTGTCTGTCTCATCTGCTCTCCCGTTCCGCGGGGTTATGGAAGTGGCGAGGCACGGTGTCTTTGGGCTCTATAGGCTGAAGGGTGAGGGGCGGCCAAGATCAAGTCCCCTCGGGCTGTTGAGCGTACCTGCTCGTCTGCAACTGGAGGGTTACGGATGAAGACGGTTGTGCTCCTGGTGCTCAACCTCTCCTTGGTGGTCCTGCTCATATCCCTGCTTCGGAGGCCCGGTCTACTCAGCTTCTACCAGGGAGGACGTTGGTGGCTCACCTGGCTTGGGATCGCCATCATCACCCTCATGGACGAGTTTACCTCGATCTTCTATGCTCCCGCCGAGGCCTACCGTTTCATCGGTCCAACCGCCATCGTCTTCATCGCGATAACCAGCGTTTTGATTCGTTTCATGAGCACCCGTTTTACCGAGATCGCGGAGATCCTCGAACATCAAGGCCTCATAGGCGGCGGAGTCTACTCGTTCGCCTACCTGGTATTCGGTCCCGTCATGTCCTTTGTGGCGGTGGCCTCAATTATGGTCGACTATACCCTGACCGCCTGCATGTCGGCGGTGAGCGCGGTGTTGAATGCCGCTTCCTTTTCCCCGGCCGTATCCCAGTCTCAACCGACGATAATCCTGCTGGTATTGGGCATCATCTGGGCCATTGCCGGTCTCAACATTCTGGGCATCAGGGAGAATGTCCGCTTCACCTTCATCGTGTTCATGGCGGCCACCTTCGTCATCCTGAATCTCGTGGTCTCCGGTTCCTTGGCCCTGAACCAGGAGTCCCTGGGACGTCTCAAGGAGTCCGTCGAGACCACGATCACTCCCCTGCAAACCGGTTCATGGGTAAAGAATTACGGCAATTTCATCTCACACGTGGCCTTCTGCATGCTGGCCTATTCCGGCATAGAGTCGGTGATCCAGACAGCGGGTTTCGTCCGTACCTGGCGAGAGATCCACAAGGCATACCTTTTCCTCGCTCTTACCGTCGGCATCGTGACGCCCCTCATCGCGGCGCTCGCTCTCTCCGCCCCCGTCGATTTCAAGGGACACGAGGGGGACCTCATCACCTACTATGCCACGACGTTGAACGGCCAGCTCTTCGGGGTCGCGGTCGCAGCACTGGCGAGCCTCACCCTCACCATGGCGGTGAATACCGCCTTCGTCGCTTCCAGCGAACTGCTGGAGCGGGCCGCCCATCGGTACGGCTTTCACTGGCTCATCGCGACCAACCGTCGCCAGGCTCTCTACCGCATCCATGTCATGAGCGCCCTGTTCTTCTCGTCCATTATCCTCATCACCCAGGGCAGCCAGGCGATGCTGGCGGACATGTACGCCCTGGGGCTACTCGCCAGCTTTTGCATCAACATGGGCGCCCTTCTCATCTATCGCTACTTCAGAGGGACCGGGGAGTCGATCGCCTACCATACCAGCCGTCTGGGAACACTCGTCCTCTGGATCATCCTAATCAGCTGCTTCGTCTTTCTCGCCATAGAGAAACCCCACGGCACCCTACTTTGGGCTCTCGTCACCAGTGTGGTGCTCCTGGGTGGTATCCTCGTGGCGCGGAAGCGTGCTCCGGAGATCAAAGAGATACGGCAGGCGGACAGCGAGATGGAGATGATCCTCTACCTGGCCAACTCATCCAAGCCTGATCTCCACATCATCTTTCGACGCCCCCGTGAGGAGACCTTGAACTCACCAAGGGATAATGAAGTGTTCATTACCTTCTACTCTCCCCGCGCCGGCATTCCGCCAAAGCTGGCGGCGAACCACTTTCGTTTTCCCCTGCGGCGGGCCCCCCTGTATCACCGTCTTGTAGCGCTCCTGAAGGTAGTGGAGTACGAACTCAGCAGCCGAGAGATTACAATACACTTCGGCTGGCCAATGTCTTCCTGGTTGGATCGGTTGGCCGTAGGCGTGATGGTTTTCAACGTGATGCGCCTGCCTCGCATGTTTCCTCAGTTCAGGTTTAACATTAGCTATGACGTAAAGTGCGAAGCAAAAATCACTCCGCCAACTAGCTAGGTGCTGGGGTGGTTAGAAAGTGAGCGAGCTCTATGAAAATAGGTGGACACTTTCTCACTGGAAGAAAAGGTGGCCTATTGCTTCTTCTAGCCGGCCTGGTTCTAGGTCTGGTTCTCATGTGGATTAGTATCAAATACGAGCACATCAATCTTGGATTCAAAGATGTAATAGGCATTATACTGAAAAAGATAGAACTCATTTCCAGGATGCGGGCCAATCTTCTCACATCAGTTGATTCAGAAAAAAGTGCGGTCATGGCAGATACAGACGAGGCCTCTCGCGCATTCGCTGACCAATCGCGGCAGGCGGCCGAGGCGGTGGATCGAGACCGTCGAGAGCTCGGCCTGCTTGTCGAGAAAGATCATACGGAGCGAGAGCTAGAATTGCTTCGGGAGTTCGACGGTTGCTGGGCAGAGTTACGGAAAATTGATCAGGTGCTCCTCGAACTTGCAGTTGAAAATACGAACATCAAGGCGGCTAACCTCTCGTTCGGCAAGGGCAGTCTGGCCATGAAACGTTTTGAGGAGGCCCTTACGGATCTAAAACGGAGCGAACCTTTGAGTAGAAAGGACAACCAGATTGCTGAGCTTGTCTGGAATGCCCTTACGGCCGGGCTCAAGATCCACTACCTCCAAGCCCCTCACATTGCCGCGGCGAACGATGACCAGATGGATAAGATCGAAGCAGAGATTAGGCAGCAGAATGATGTGATAAAAAGTTCTCTGAGCAAGCTGAAGCTTCTCGTCCCGAAGGACAAGCAGGCTTCATTGGGAGAGGCGGAGGCCGCCTACGATGAATTGGCAAGAGTGACCGCAGAGGTCGTCAACCTGTCGCGCCAGAACACCAATATCAAATCGTTTGAGCTTTCCCTCGGCAGGAAACGTAAAGTTACCGCCCAGTGCGATGAAGTCTTAAAAAGGTTAGAGCAAGTTGTTCGGAGCAAGACTTTTACAGGAACAAGGTAACGGACTAGGACAGGCGGCGCTTCCGACCAGTGGCTGATCGAACGCCTCCTTTCATTGACGGCCACTCCTGACCATGCGATGATAACTTTCAGTCCGAACAGAAGATTATCTACCCCGCTGTTTGTAAAGGGGGATGACGAAAGGTCGTTGCGGACGTTGCTCGGACCTGGGAGTTAAGATGAAGGGTCGTGGAGGCGAAACATCGTATCTTGCTATCCTTATTGTGGATGACGAGCCGAACATCCGCAAGACCCTCAGCATCGCCCTGGAGGCTGAGGGTCACCAGGTGGTGGCCGTTAGCAACGCCGGAGATGCGGTAAGTGAAGCCAAGCGGCGCTATTTTGATCTGGCACTGATTGATCTTCGCCTGGGAACGGAGTCGGGGATGGAGTTGATAACCCGACTTCGGGCAACGTGCCCCTGGATGAAATTGGTAGTCATCACGGCATACGCGTCCATCGATAGTGCTGTTGAAGCAATGCGCCGCGGTGCTTTCGATTACCTTCCCAAGCCGTTTACCCATGATCAGGTGACGCTCTTGGCCCAAAAAGTCGCTGAGGTCCGCGCGCTGGAGCGAAAAGTGGAGGACCTTCAGGAAAAGTTGAGTGAAGTTGCGCCCGAAGCCGACCTTGCAAGCTCTAGCCCTGGCATGCAGCGAACTCTTGCGATGGCCCGACAGATAGCTGACAGCGAGGCCACTATCCTCATCCGGGGAGAGAGCGGTACCGGCAAGACTCTTCTGGCACGTGCGATTCATTCCTGGAGCCATCGCGCCCCAAAACCCTTCGGCACGGTATCATGTCCGTCACTGTCGGCCGAACTTCTTGAAAGTGAGCTTTTCGGCCATGTGAAAGGAGCCTTCACCGGTGCGGTGCGCGACTATCCGGGGCGCATCGCTGCCTGTGAAGGCGGCACCCTCTTTCTCGATGAAATCGGCGATCTGCCGCTGCCTATACAGGCGAAGCTCCTTCGAGTCCTCCAGGAGAAGGTCTTCGAGCGAGTTGGAGATCTCGAAACCCGCAAAGCGGATGTTCGGATTATCACGGCAACGAACATGGACCTGGAAGCGGCAGTAAAGGAAAGGCGGTTTCGGGAAGACCTGTTCTACCGCTTAAATGTGGTCGAGATTCTTGTTCCACCTCTTCGTGAGTGTCGAGAGGATATCCTGCCGCTTGCGGAGCGCCTTCTGGCTTTTTTTTCCAGGCAGAACCACCGGCACATAGTGGGCTTCACGGAAGGGACCCGTGAAGCACTGCGGAATCACGATTGGCCGGGCAACGTACGCGAGCTCCGCAACGCCGTCGAGCGTGCAGTCCTCCTGTGCCGTGAGGAACGCATCGGCGCTGAATACCTGCCAATGAATCTTGCGCAGGTGGAGCCGGTACCCAATATCGGCGATCTCATTTCACTCGAGAAGATAGAGGAGATGCACATCCGGCGCGTGCTAGCGGCAACAAAATCAATCGAAGAGGCTTGTAAGGTGCTTGACATGGACTCTGTGACGCTCTGGCGGAGACGAAAAAAATACGGCATCTAGCCATTTCATTTTGGAATGTTCCAAAGTGACGCTTCTTTCATTCTGAAATCCTCCATCGCTCTTTCCATTATTGATTCACTGCTATCTCGTTGTTTTTCCCTGACTTCATAAATGCTCTCTTTTGGCATGTGGTCTGCTTCAGTCCTTCAATCAAGGAGGATGCCGATGAGCCTCAAGACCAAATTGATCATTGCCTTCTGTGGACCGGTGTTGATCCTGCTCACCGTTGGTTTGATAAGTG
>JAGFXI010000085.1 GCA_017861095.1 Deltaproteobacteria bacterium
TTTGCTCCACCAACTCGACGATCTCGCTACGGCGTCTCGTGCATAATGCGGGCTAGCCCTCACTCTCCCCACTCCGGCGCTGACGGATGATCAAGTGGAGGTTTCGCAGGTAGATGAGGACGCCGCCCGCCTGGCCGAGGATGAACACCGGATCGCGCCGGTAGATGGCATAGGTGAGCAGGGTAAGGCCCCCCGCCACGCTGAAGTACCAGAAGGCCACGGGGATCACGCTTCGCCCCTTCCGTTCGCTGTAGAGCCACTGGATCACGAAGCGGAGGCTGAAGAGGGCCTGACCGGTAAAGCCGAAGATAAGCCAGAAAGTCTCAGGGTTCACTGCCGGTGATCTCCTCGATCTCAGGGTGGATCTTGCGCCGAAGCAACCAGATGACGCCGAGCAGGTCCACGATACCGACCCAGAGGCGATCGAAGGTGCCGTAATGAAAAGGACTGCACCCCCCTGGCGGAGAAAGAGAGCGGGAAGGAATCGATGCATGTGGTCGAAGCCTGGCAGAGCCATAAAGGCGTCGCGGTGGAACACCTTGAGGCCGCAGCCCGTGTCCGGGGTTCTGTCCCGCAGGAGCCTCGCCCTCACCGTGTTGGCGACGCGGGAGTTGAGGCGTTTGAGCCAGGTATCCCGCCGTCGGCGCCGATGCCCGGTGACAAGCTGTGGGGCGGGCTCATGGACCGCTCCGTGGAAGAGCTCCAAGAGGCGCGGGATATCGGCAGGATCGTTCTGCCCATCCCCGTCAAGGGTGACAATGACGGCGGCGCGGGCCTTGACCACCCCCGTGGCAATGGCCGCACTCTGACCGTAGCGCCGGCGGTGGCGTAAGATCCGGAGGCGGCGAAACCGGCGGGCTTCCGTCGTGAGCCGCGGGAGCGTGTCGTCGGTGCTGCCGTCATCCACGCAGAGCACCTCGTACTCCCCCTTGCCCTCGAGAACCGTGCGAAGTTCTTCCAGATAGGGAGCGAGGTTCTCTGCCTCGTTGTGGGCGGGAATGACGATTGAGAAATCGAGGGTCGCGCCCGAACTTTGAGACATTTCCATTCCTCGGCGGCTTTGCAAAGGGAGATCAGCGTACCACAACCTGGAGGTAGCCGCTCTGTCCGCTCCGGTGGTCCACGGCAAGGAGCGTGACTTCCTGGCCGGAATCGAGGGAGTTGACAATCTCTATAAAGCTGTCGACGCCGTCGACGGGCTGACCCTCGACCTCCAGGAGGATATCCCCCGGTTCGAATCCGGCCTCGCCCAGAGGGCCTTTACGATCCACCGAGGTGATAGTCACTCCCTCTTGAGGTTCCAGACCGAACTGCTGGGTCTCTTGCGGAGTGACCGCTCGGACCTCGGCGCCAAGGCGCCGATTCACCGAGGCGGCGAGCATCTTGGTGATGTTCTCCGCGTTACCGATTGTGGCGCCCAGTTCCTGCTTCTTCCCCTCCCGCCAGACCGTGAGCTTCACCTCCTGGCCGATGGGCGTGTTGGCCACCTCATTGCGGAGGGAGCCGGCATTGCGAACCTCTCTTCCCTGGTAGGAGAGAATTGTGTCACCTCTCTTGATGCCGGCCTTCTCTCCCGGTCCGCTCTTGGCCACCTCGGCCACAAGGGCGCCTTTGGGGGTGTCGAGACCGAAGGACTTGGCCAGTTCGGGGGTGAGATCCTGAATGCTCACCCCCAACCAGCCGCGTTCCACTTTCCCCTTGGTGATGAGCATACGGGCGATCTGGAGCGCCATGTTGCTCGGAATGGCAAACCCGATCCCCTCGAAGCCGCCCGATTCCGAGACTATTGCCGCATTCACCCCGACCACCTCTCCCCGGAGGTTGAGGAGCGGGCCGCCGCTGTTGCCCGGGTTGATGGCGGCATCAGTCTGGAGGAAATCCTGGTAGCTGCTGGGGTCGGTGATACCCCCGCGATGCTTGGCACTGATTATCCCCTGGGTTACGGTCTGGTCGAGACCGCGGGGATGGCCGATGGCTACCACCCACTCGCCCACCTCCACCCCATCGGAGTCACCGAAGATCACGTGGGGGAGCGGATCCTTGGCGGCGATGCGGATCACGGCAAGGTCAGTCTTTGGGTCGGTTCCAACGGGCTTGGCTGGATACCTCGTGCCGTCGGCGAGCCAGACCTGGATCTCTTTCGCCCCTCCGACCACGTGGTTGTTCGTGAGGATATTGCCCTGTTGATCCATGACCATCCCGGTGCCGAGACCTTTCAGTTCGCGTTTGAATTTCCTCGGCATCCGGGGGAGGTTGAAAAAGTAGCGGAAGAAGGGATCGTTCTCGAAGGGGAGCAACGGGTTCGCCACCTCCTGCCGCTGCGTCACCTCGATGTGGACCACGGCGGGGATGTTCTGCTTGGCCACCTGGGCGATGGCCGTGCTTAGATTCGGAGCCTCTCCCGCTGTCGCAGCGACCGGCATCATGAGGCTGAGGACCAAGAAGAGTGCACCGAACAGGCGTGTGCCCTGGAGCACACCGCAGAGGTTCATTCGTTCCATCTCCATTTCCTCCTTTGTCTTCCCCTTCAGGGACCGATACCTTCCACTACCTGGAGCCATCTGGCAAGGCAACGAGCCAGGAGTTTCTCAGCGCGCTGAGTGTCAAGACGATACTTCTCCGGGATAAAACCCAAATCCACGACGTGGACTCCGTCACGAAGGCCGAGGAACGGGCAGGTATCCAGAACCTCGCCGCGAAGGTGGGCCAAATGACCGTAGACCCTGTTCAACAGCCCCTTGCTAGCCTTGATCTTTACCGATTGCACCGTGTAGTTGTTGGCGAAAATCCGGAGCGGCCCGAGAGAAGAGCTTGCAGCAAAACGCTCCGCGAGAATGCCGTCCTGCTTGAGGAGGAAAAAGGGAGCAACGACCACGGCGGCGGGCTCGCCTACGTCCGTCGGCAGTTGCGAGCGGAGGATGTCGTCGAGCACCTGGGAGAGCTTTTCCCTCCGGATTACGACCTCCCGCACTCGGATCGCCCGCCCAAAACGCTCCTCGAGCTCCTGTCTTGCCTCCGGCGGGATGAGCAGGATGGAGGCCTCGGGTCCGCCCCTGGAGAGCAAGCGGAGAGTATCCGCGGTGAGTTCTCCCGGGGTCTTCACGTAGAAAGCCAGGAGGCCCCCTCTGCCCCTTCCGCCCGGCGCGGCCATAGCCTCGGCCGCCACCCTGGCATGCGCGATGAACGGCATCTCCAAAGCCTCCAGCTCTTCCTCGCGGATCAGGGCAACCTCAGCCGCCTGAGCAATGTGATCCACGGCCACCACCTGGAGAATATGCCAGGTATAGTCAAAAGGCTCGTGGGGCAAGCGCCAGGTCGCAAAGGGGAGGATCTGGAGTTCCACCTTCAGAGCGTCGGGAAGGCGTTCCAGGCCGCCCTCCCCTACGAGATTCTCCGTGGGGATGATGAGGGTCTTGCATCCGGCATCGTAGGCCGTCTCTAGCTTCACACCCAGGGCGCCGACAGCGGTGATCCGTCCCTGGGTGTCGATCTCCCCGGTCATGGCCACATCGCGCCGCACCCTTCGCCCGGTGAGCAGGGAGGCGAGGGCGAGAGCGATCGAGCCTCCCGCTGACGGGCCGTCCTTGCGGGTGGAGCCTCCCATGAAGTGGAGGTGAACGGGGTCTTCTAGATGCTCGATGGCGATTCCCAACTCCTCGGCGCAGGAGAAGATCCCGGTTGTGGCCACCTTGCGGCTCTCGTCCATGACCCGCTCGATGTTGCCGGTGGCATGAACCATGCTGAGAGGACCCCGCCATTCACCTTTTCTGCCGGGCCCAGCGCGGATGCGGGTCGCCTGGATCGGGATGACGGACCCCACACCCCGCTCGGCATCCACGCCCAGGGCGAGCATTTCTCCTACCCTGTCTTCCTCGGCAATCTGCCGGGGGCGCGAAGGCTCCTCCAGATAGGCCTTGATCGTTTCCCTGGTGACGCGGACCGAGGCGCTCACCGAGGCGAGGATTTCCTTGCGCTGGATACGGAGAAAGAGCGTGCGGATCATACGCTCCAGCTGCCGAACGCCCGCCTCGTGGGTGTAGGTCCTGACGAGGTGACGCAGGAGATCGGTCTCCTGACCAGGGTCGAAAAAGATCTCGCCTTCGCCGATCTGGTGTCTCGAGCGAATACGGCTGATGAGGTACTGCCGGGCGATGGCTACCTTCTCCTCCACGCTGTAGCGATCGAGGACTACCACCTCGCAGCGATTTACCACCGGTGGCGGCACGGTTTCGAGGGTGTTCGCGGTCAAGATGAAATGGCAGTTGGAGAGGTCGATATCCACCGTGGTCTGGGTGTACTTGTCGTGGAAGAGGTGGTTCTGCTCCGGGTCCAGGATCTCGAGAAGGGTGGCGATGGCGAACTTCTCGGTCTTGTCTGCCTCGTCCAGGATGAACATTCCGTTTATGCACCCCATCTTGATGAGACCCTGGACGATGGCCCCCGGCTTGGAGCCCTCGTAGGTAAAGCCGTGGCCCCGTAGATCCGCCTCATCTCGCATGCCGCCGAGGGAAAACTTGTGGTAGGGGATACCCAGATTTTCGGCAATGGAGATAGCAAAGGAGGTCTTGCCCACACCAGGTGGACCCACAAAGAGGAAGGCGCTTCCCATCCTCTGCCAGCGCCCGGTTTCACCTTCACGAGACATGCGGTAGCGCCAGATGAGGTTGGTGAAGAAATCGCAGACCAGCTCTTTCGGGCGCTCCAGCCCGTAGTGGCTGGTATTCAGGCCTGCCTCGAAGGCGGCCGGACTTACCTGAATCTTTTGGATCTTGCCCCAGGGTATGGCAAGAAGGGTTTCGATGAGCTCGCTGTACTTGGCGCCGCTGTGACCAACGGCGTTGAGCTTGTTCTTGTCGATCACTTCAAGCACCTGAGGTGGGAAGGCGGCATCGCTCCGGGCCTCCTCGATCCGGTCTTTGAGACTCCTCTCCTTGGGGACCTCCGACGCCGTTACCGGAGGTCCCGGTTGAACGGGCGCCGCAGGCGCGGGCGCTCCCTGGGGAAGTTGAAGCAGGGCAGCCCTGAACAGGGCGAAAAGGGCGGTGAGATCCGTTGCCTCGGCAAGGCGCTTCTCGGAGAGACGGAGCTCGCGGCCTAGTTCCCTGAGGTCCCATCGCTCACCGAGGGCGGCGAACACTCCACGGGCCTCGTCTTCGTCTCCCTGCACGAGGAGAGTGAGGCAGCTGAGGAGCTTGCCTAAGTACGAGGTGCGGAGGAGCAAGGCCAGGTCAGCAGAGCCGCTCCGCCGGAACCATTCCCCGAGGAGTTCCCTTTTGAGCTCCCCGTCGAAGAGAGGGAAGACCCTCTCGAGCAAAGGTTCCGGCAGATCCCCGAGAGGGGGGACGACATGGGAGAGGATGGAGGCCACCATGGCGTCGAGGGGAAGGCTCTTCTCCGCCTGGTCAAGGAGCAGAAGGTAGTCGGTCCCTTTGAGGCCGTTCATCTCGTCCGCCAGCGCCTGCCGAAGAGAGCGGTAGAATGTTGGATCACCGGCGCGGCGCTCCATAGCAAACTCGGCGTCGCCGAGGATCACCTCGCGCTCATGGTGCTCCGGATAGAGCAGGTGCTCCACCTGGTGGCGGAGGAGGAGTTCGGCAAAGGCAAGCATCTTTCCCTCTTCAGGCGTGCCGCCGCCGAGCCTGGATTCGGGATCACTCGGGATCACGAAGGCGAGGTAGTCGAAGAGACGCTCGTGTATCTGGATCACCCGGCCCTCGCCCTCCGGAGTGAGAAGGCTCATTACTTGGACGCAGCCTCTTTCATCCTCGAGCCGCCTGATGGCCAGGCGCTCGCTCACCCGGGCGACCACGATGGCGTCCGTGCCTCGCCTCCTCTTGAAGTAGGGAAGGATCCGCCTCGACACCATGGCCTGGAGCACGTTGAGGACTCGCTTTCTGTGCTCATCGCCGGGGAGGGGCAGCGAGGCGAGGATCTGGCGGTCGAATGCCATGGGAAACATGTTCGCCCTCCGTGGTCACGATGGGGTGGCAGAACAGAGCACCTTGAGTTGATTTTAGCTGAGCAGGGTGGTAAATATCCATGCTCAAGATTGCCGCGGGTTGCTGAAGCTGGACTTAGACGGAGAACGCGGCGGCGAAGAATTCTCGTTCAGGCGAAAAATCAGCAGAGTATTTCAATCCCTGCCGGAGTGGGAGATGAGATCCATTCTCGTCTGGTCAATGGACAAGGCTGCCTGCGACGTGATCCGCTCCTGTTTTCGCAGCGAGTACCAGGTGGATCTTGCGCCCACTGGAGAGTCTTGTTTGGAGATGCTCAGGCGGAAGCGCTACGAGTTCTTCTTTCTCGATCTCGCCCTCCTCCGGGGCTCAACCTCCGCCAATGGCCACCCGGACTACCGACAGGCGCTCCAGCCCTACTGGCACATCTCCCCCGCGACGGAAGTCATTGTCATGTCCTCCCAGGCCATGATCCGGGACGCGGTGATGGCGGTCAAGGCCGGAGCGAGCAACTATCTCACCTTTCCTATCAATCCGGAAGAGGTGAAGTTTGTCACTGAAACGATCTACAACTCCATTCGGATCCAGTCGGAGCTCAGTTACCTGAGAGACCGGTTCTGGAAGAACGACGCCCGGGAGGTGGTGAAAACCAACAGTCCCCTCATGCGCGAGGTATTCAACAAGGTTCGCTCGGTGGCTCCGACCAAGAGCACCGTGCTCCTTACCGGGGAGACAGGAACAGGCAAAGGGGTCGTGGCTGGTCTCATTCACCGCCACAGCAATCGGAGTGAGCGGCAGTACATCAGCATCCATTGCGGGGCGATCCCCGATCCGCTCCTCGAGAGCGAGCTCTTCGGCCACGAGAAGGGCGCCTTCACCGGCGCCGACCGGCGCAAGCTGGGAAAGTTCGACATTGCCAAGAGCGGCACCATATTCCTCGACGAGATCGGTACCATCACCCCATCGGCCCAGATCAAGCTGCTCCAGGTGTTGCACGAGAAGACCTTCCAGCGAGTGGGCGGCAAGGAAACCATCGAGGCTGACGTGAGGGTCATTGCCGCTACGAACAGCGATCTGAGGGACATGGTCGATAAGGGAGTCTACCGGGACGATCTCTACTACCGGCTGAGCGTCTTTCCCATTGAGATTCCGCCCCTCAGGGAGAGAAAGGAAGATATCCCCATTTTGGTCGAGATCCTCCTCAACCGGCTGAACAAGCTCTACTTCAAGGAGATCCACGACGTCCATCCGGACGTCCTGGATGCCTTCGACCGGTACCCGTGGCCCGGGAATATCCGGGAGCTGGAAAATATCATCGAGCGGGCCTATATCCTCGAGGACTCTCCGGTGCTCACTCCCAAGAGCTTTCCCCTGGAGTTTTTCACCCGGGGGGCGTCCTTCCCCCACGTGAGCCTGGATACCTCGCTAAGTCTTGCCGAAGTGCGCCGCCGAGCCATTGACGAGATCGAAAAGCGCTACGTCAAGGAGCTCCTCACCCAGCACCGGGGGCGGATTCAAACGACGGCGGCGGCAGCCGGCATCACCACCCGACAGCTTCATAAAATCATGAAGCGGTACGACCTTGACAAGAGAGATTTCAGACGCCTCGCCTAACAAGAGAAGAACTTCGTATTCTGATTCTTGGCATACCAGACCTTTCAGTTCCTTTTTTATTTTTCCTCATATATTAGAAGATGTTAACTGATTGCTCTGAGTCCAGCCTGAGGTGAGGGCCCCCTGCGGAGAGCCGGATCGGAACGAAAGATTCCTGTTTTTCCTGACGGTTTCGTGTATAATACAATTAATTCAAATAG
>JAGFXI010000086.1 GCA_017861095.1 Deltaproteobacteria bacterium
GTGAATCGTGACGGCCGGCTCATCGGCTACAACACCGACGCCGCTGGAGCCCTCAAGGCCCTCGAGGAACGTATCTCCCTTGCCGGAAGGAGATGCGTCATCCTGGGCGCCGGGGGCGCGGCTCGTGCCATCGCCTTCGCCGTCAGAGACAAGGTGGCGGCGCTGACGGTGGCGAATCGCTCTCCCGGTCGGGGGAAAGCCCTGGCTCAATCTCTGGGCTGCTCCTTCATCTCCCTGGATGAGCTGAAAGGGGTACAGGCAGATCTCTTGATTCAGACCACCCCGGTGGGCATGGCACCCGGGGATCACGCCTGTCCGGTCCCGGAGCAGATACTCAAAGAGGGCATGGCGGTGATGGACATCATCTACAACCCCCGCGAGACGAGACTCCTGGCCATGGCCAGGTCTCGAGGGTGTGTGACCATTACCGGCCTCAGCATGTTCATCCACCAGGGTGCAGAGCAGTTTAGGCTCTGGACCGGTGGGGAGCCTCCCATTCAAGCAATGACAAGGGCCGTTCTCGAGGTTCTCTCTTCGGAGGAGCGGTGATGAAAGAAGTCAAACCGGTCGCCCGGGTTGCAGCGACGGTCTCGATACCAGGCTCGAAAAGCGTCACCCACCGGGCGCTCATCGTCGCCGGCCTGGCTGAAGGCGAAAGCCACCTCCGCGAGTTCCTCGACTGCGAGGATACCGTCTATACCATGCTCGCCCTTCGGCATCTGGGAGTCCACCTCTCCGGCGCAGGGGATACCGTCACCGTTCGGGGCACCGGAGGAATGTTCGCGGCCAGGGAAGAGGCCAAGGAGATCTTCCTGGGCAACTCCGGTACATCCTTTCGCCTGCTCCTTGCCGTCTTCGCCCTCGCTCGGGGTAGATTTCGCCTTAGCGGGACTCCAAGAATGCATCGGCGCCCTGTAGGGGAACTGGTTGCCGCCCTGAAATCCCTTGGCGTAGATGCATCTTGCACGGAAGCCGAGGGCTTCCCCCCGGTTGCACTCAGGGCCTCCGGCATCCGCGGCGGCATGGTGCAGATGGCCGGGAGTCGGAGCAGTCAGTTCATCTCCGCCTTGCTCCTGGCGGGTCCATACGCGGAAAAAGGGATCGAGATCGAAGTGACCGGGAATCTTGTCTCGAGGCCGTATGTGGACCTCACGGTCGAGGCCATGGAACGGTTCGGTATTTCCGTGGTCCGGGAGGGGTATCGCTACTTTCGCGTCATCCCCGGGCGGGCATACCAGGCCCGTGATTACACCATCGAGGGAGACGTCTCCTCGGCGTCGTACTTCTGGGCTGCCGCGGCGGTGACCGGCGGCTCGGTCACCACGACAAACGTATATCCCGACGCCACGCGCCAGGGAGATATCGGCCTTCTATCGATATTGGAGCAGATGGGCTGCACGATCGAGAGGGGACCAGACCGGGTGGTCGTTCGTGGCGGGCGACTTTCCGGCATCGAGGTTGACATGGGAAGCATGCCTGATATGGTGCCTACCTTGGCCGCCATCGCCGCCTTCGCCGACGGTGACACCGCCATTCGCAACGTCGCTCACCTTCGCGACAAGGAAAGCGACCGACTGCGGGCCGTGGCCCTCGAATGGCGCCGGTTGGGGATCCCGGTCAAGGAGCTTGCCGACGGCCTCGTCATCCCGGGTGGGACCAGGCCTTCCGGCGCCGTCGTCGATCCTCATGACGATCATCGACTCGCTATGGCACTCGCGGTGCTGGGGCTCCGGACACCGGGGGTCAAGATCAGGGACGAACAGTGCGTGAGCAAGTCCTTTCCGGATTTCTGGAAGCAGTGGGACAGGCTGGGCACGTGAGATCTGCCATGTATCGCTAGCCCGCGGGATGATTTACGGCAGGGAGGTCTGCTTAGCAAAAGGCGTCACGCCAGGGCGTGATCGCAGCATTGATAGTGGAGACCGAGGCCGGGCCTTTGGGCGGGCATGGGTGGAAAGCCCGGGGAGCCTTTCTCTGGCCAAAGGAAGGTAGAGGCTCCGGATGCACTTTGCGCCGCAGGCCTCCCTGCCTGCTTTGCCAAAATCCACCTTGACTGAAATCCGGCAACCTGTTATCAGTCCGTCGATATTATTCCTGGACAGCGAGTGCGACGGCCGAGGCCGTCGAGCGGCACGGCCTTTACAAGGAAAGATTCCAATCCGGAGAGGTCAAGAGGCATGAGGGACGGGTATCGTGTGGCTGTTGTGGGCGCGACGGGCGCCGTGGGTGTGGAGATGGTCAAGGTCCTCGAACAACGGAACTTCCCGGTTTCCTCCCTGAGAGTCCTGGCATCGGCCCGCTCGATCGGCAAGATCCTCGAGTTTCGCGGCGACACATTGAGGGTCGAGGAGCTCAAGGAGGACTCGCTCAAGGGTGAGGAGATCGCCCTCTTCTCGGCCGGCGGCTCCGTGAGTCGTCACTTCGCCCCCATCGCCGGGAAGCTGGGGTGCGTCGTGGTGGACAACTCCAGCGCCTGGCGCATGGACGCGGCGGTGCCTCTTGTTGTCCCTGAGGTCAATCCCCACGCGGTGGCAGCTTACAAGAACAAGGGGATCATCGCCAATCCCAACTGCTCCACCATCCAGATGGTAGTGGTGCTCAAACCCCTCCATGATGCAGCGACCATCGAACGGGTGGTGGTTTCGACCTACCAGTCGGTCTCGGGCACGGGCATGAAGGCGATCCACGAACTGGAAGAGCAGACCAGGCAACTCCTCAACTTCCAGGAGGTCGCGCCCAAGGTGTATCCGTACCAGATCGCCTTCAACTGCTTCCCCCACATCGGCCCCTTCCTGGAGAACGGGTACACCGAAGAAGAGATGAAGATGGTCAACGAGACCCGGAAGATCATGGAGGCGCCGGAGATGAGGATCACCGCCACCACGGCGCGGATTCCGGTCTTCTACGGGCACTCGGAGGCGGTGAACATCCAGACTCGGCGGAAGCTCACGGCGAAAGAGGCGAGGGTTCTCCTTTTCAAGGCCCCCGGAGTGCGGGTAGTGGACAATCCTGGTGAACGCCTTTATCCCATGCCTATCGAGGCGGCCGGAACCGACGATACCCTGGTAGGCCGTATTCGCGAGGATCTCTCCGTGGAAAACGGGCTCGACCTTTGGATCGCCGCCGACAACATCCGGAAGGGCGCGGCCCTGAACGCCGTCCAGATAGCCGAGATCATGATCAAGGAATACCTGTAGTCGTTGGCCCCGGGCGTTCCGAGAACGCCAGCAGTGACATAATGAAATTCCTTCAAGATCTCACGCTGGGACATTATTATCCGACAGCCTCGCTCGTCCACGGCCTTGATCCGCGCGTAAAATTCTTTGCCCTCTTCATAAGCGCCATCACCCTGCTCGGCATGCAGAGCCTTTGGGGGCTCTTTTTCTTCTTCGGCGCCTCACTCGGGATTGCGCGCCTGGCACGACTACCGCTCCTTAAGGTTCTGCGGGGATTACGCCCGTTTACCATGCTCCTGCTTCTCACGGTCTGCCTCCAAGTCTTCCTCACTGAAGGAGAGGTCGTCGTGTCCCTGGGGCCCCTTCAGGTCACCCGTGAAGGTTTACACCAGGCCGTTCGCGTCTGCGGCCAGCTCGCCCTAATCCTTCTCCTTTCCTCCCTCCTCACCCTCACGACCTCGCCCCTGGAGCTCCTTCGTGCCATGGAGAAGCTGGGAATGCCACTCACCCGTCTTAGGGTCCCGGTGCCCGATCTCTGTCTGGCCATGCTTCTCTGCATCCGATTTTTGCCGATTCTGGGACAGGAGTCACAGCGAATCATGGAGGCTCAGAGGGCCCGGGGAATCGATCCCGCCTTCGGGACCTGGCGCGAGCGTTTCCAAAAATTCCGTGGTATTTTTCTCCCGCTCCTCTATAATGTCACATGGCGTGCCGAGGAGTTGGCCACCGCCATGGCGGTGCGGGGGTATGGCCGGTCCGTGGACAAGCAGACCTTGAAACAGATGCGGTTCTGTGCGGCCGACCGCGTCGGGATCGGCCTTGTGACCACCTGGTGCGGGGCACTCTACGTTCTGTTCCGGGGTTGAGTTGCGGATCATTGCGGGGAAGTATCGAGGGCGCCGCCTGGCATCTCTACGGGGTCAGCGCCTGCGGCCTACGTCAGATCGAGTGCGGGAGGCCATTTTCAGTATTCTCGGTAACGACCTAAGTGGTACTCGAGTTCTGGATCTCTTTGCCGGAACCGGAGCCATGGGGCTGGAGGCCCTAAGTCGAGGCGCCGCCCTTGTGGTCTTGGTGGACCAACACTCAGCGGCCCTCAGGCTCATCGCGCGGAACGCGGCGGCTCTAGGCGCCTCCGAGCAGGTAACGGTCAAGAAGCTTGATCTGGTCCGGGGGCTGAGAGGGCTCGCCCGTGAGGGGTGGGAGTTCGATCTGATCTTTGTCGACCCCCCATATCACTTGGGTCTCGGGGAGGTCTGCTTGCAGGACCTCGGCAGGGGGACATTACTCGCTCCACGGGCTGTGGTCGTCAGCGAGCAGGCGGTGGATGAGCAACTTTCCCGCGCTTATGGCTGTCTGCAGCTTCAGGATATGCGTCGCTACGGTTCAACAGCGGTGGGCTTCTACCGCAGGGAGCAGAAATGAGCACGAAACGCGAGAAGATTGCCGTCTATCCCGGCTCTTTCGACCCTATAACGAACGGTCACCTCGACCTTCTTGACCGGGGCCTGAAGATCTTTGACCGGATCATCATCGCTCTCGCCGAGAATCCGGCGAAGGTCCCCTTTTTCACCACGGAGGAGCGGCTCGACCTTATAAGCACCAGTCTGGCCACCCACCCTGAACTGTCGCGCATCCAGATAGAAACCTTCAATGGGCTGCTCGTGGATTACGTCGAGCGGACCGGGGCAGTTGCTATTCTGAGAGGACTCAGGGCGGTGAGCGATTTTGAGTACGAATTCCAGATGGCGCTCATGAATCGGAAGTTGAGCCGCCGGCCTGAAACTCTGTACCTCATGACCGGAGCAAATTGGATCTATATTTCATCGAGAATCATCAAGGAAGTGGTGTCCAAGGGAGGCTGCGTCAACGGGCTCGTGCCCGACGTGGTGGAGGCCAAACTGAAGGACAAATTCCAGAGCTTTCGCCAGAGACAGGTGGCAATGCCCCAACTCGGCCCGGATGACAGGGAGGATTCCGCTGCCTGATCACCACCAACAGCCCTCCCGCTTCTTCGCGTAGTAGTCGGCGAGAATCCTCGCGTGATCGAAGGCCAGCTCCGCCGGCAGGTCTCCCTCCGAGAAGATCCCCACCTGTTCAGCATCGCTTGCCGCTCTGGGGTCGCCCGAGGCCCTGGCAACAAAGACGACCGAGATCGTATGGTGCCGCGGATCGCGGTCAGGGGCCGAATAGGCCCCGAGCTGCCCCGCCAGTTCCACTTCCAGTGAGGTTTCTTCCCTGGCCTCACGGCGGGCGGCATCTTCCAGGGATTCGCCGTAATCGACGAAGCCGCCCGGCAGCGCCCAGCCATAGGGAGGCTTGGCCCTCCAAATGAGGATGATACCCCGCCGCTCTTCCAGCTCGATGATGATATCAACCGTGGGGAACGGATTCCGGTAGGCATAGACGATGGTTCCACACTTGGGACAGGTGAGCCCCGCTTTCATCAGGCTTTCCTCCATCATTTAGCCCGCATGAGGGCGTGCTCCAAGATGAGAACGAGGATGATGCCGAGGACCAGGCCGTTGCCCAGGATAGTCCCGAGCCAGACGGGAAACTTGGCGAAAAAGGCCGGGGGAACCACGGCGACCAACGTCCCGATCATCACGGGGAGCCCCACCACCAGGTAGTCCCTCGCTGCGAGCGATCGCCCGCCGGCGGTGATCGCTGTAATTCCTGCCCCGATCTGGGAGCCGAGGGCCACACAAAGGGCGGAGCCGACAACCGTAGCGGGAACCGCCGCGAGCAAGGCGCTCAACCGCGGGACGAAGGCGGCGATGACGAGCACAAGCCCGCACATGGCCTGGGCATGCCGGCTCGCCACCCGGGTCACCAGGATTACTCCGGGACTGGTAGAATAGCTCACCGTACCCACAACGCCCAGGACAGATGCGGCGACTCCGGCAAGACCGGTGACGGCAAGACCTCGATCCACCCGCTCGGCAATGCCCTCCGAGCCCACCACCCCGCCAACTCCATGGATACTCCCGAGCGAGTTCACGGCAACGGCAACATACGCCAGTCCACTCGAGACAAGGGCGGCAAGGGAGAAGCGTGGCACCCCCATCCATAGACTGCCCGGGAGTGATAGCCAGGATGCCTCCTGCACGGGTCGGAGGTCCATTCGGCCCCAGAACCAGAAGCCGATGCTCCCGATGACGATGCCGAGGATCACGGCGGTGCTCCGGAGGAAGCCCCCAAGGCGGTTTGCCAGGATGGCAATGAGGAGGATGAGTGCGAGCGCTGCACCGAACACTCCCGCCTCCCCATGGGGGTGTTCTGCAGTGACACCTAGAAGGCGCGGCAGGAGAAAGGGGACGAGGGTGAAGGCGATGAGCATGAGAATGACGCCCACCACGTTGGGCGTGAAAGAGCTCCTCAGGCGGCGCATCCACCGGAATACGCCCGCCGCGAGGAGGACAAGCCCGCCGAAGAGGAAGCCGCCCTGGATGACTCCCAGTCCCTGAGGGGCGAGGACAACGAAGGTAAGAAGGAGCGCCGTGGCCGGTCCCTCCTGCAGGGGATAGCGGTGCCCGATCATCGTTTGAAGAAAGGTGAATCCCCCGGAGAGGAGAAGAATCTTCTGAAAAAAGGCGACCCGCTCCTCCACGGAGAGGTGGAGCACCTCTGCACCAATGGACGCGATGATCACGAGGGCCGGAAACATGATGAGGGCCCACTGGAGCCCATATATCGTCGTGCGCCAGAGAGGAGGGCACTCGTCGAGACTGTAGAGGAAAGGCTTATCGGCCATGGGGGATGTGCCCTGCCTGCTGTGTGCGGGACCGGCCTGGTGGAACAGAAGAGGGTGCCGGCCGGAGATGCCCGTGAGGCACGGTTGATGACTTCGTAAAAAGTCGCCAACGTAGACGGCACAGTGAAAAGCTCCGATTGCCAGGCGCGCGAATCTTGAGGATTGAGGCGTACAGAGACGTACGCTGCAATGACGAAAGATGAAGCGCAACGCCGCAGATGGGCTTTTTACGAAGCCGTCACGGTTGTTTCAAGGACCCCGGGACGTACCGAGTAAGTGCAGGCTCCCGGACTTCGGCCTTCAATGCCGGACTTCGAAGAGTCGGCTGATGGAGTCCTCGTTGTGAATGCTCCGGATCGCCTCAGCGAATAGAGGCGCCGAGGAGAGGATCTTCAATTTGGCGAGGCTTGTCGAGCCCTCACGCGGCGGCAGGGTGTCCGTGACCACCACCGAGCCAATCGGGGCTTCCCGGAGTCGCTCCAGTGCGGGGCCGGAGAGAATGGCGTGGGTGCAGCAGGCATGCACCTCCCTGGCGCC
>JAGFXI010000407.1 GCA_017861095.1 Deltaproteobacteria bacterium
CCGCCCTGCCGGGTGGGAACGCGGAAGATGCTCGAGACGCTCACCAAGATCTGCGCGGGGAACGGCAAGCTCTCCGACATCGATAACCTCCAGAGATGGGCAACCTCGATCAAGAATGCCTCCCTGTGCGGGCTCGGGCAGACGGCGCCGAATCCGGTGCTCTCCACCATCCGGTACTTCCGCGCCGAATACGAAGCCCACATCAAAGAGCATCGGTGTCCGGCGGGTGTGTGCAAGGCGCTCATCACCTACTCGATCATTGATGACTGCACGGGCTGCGGGGTGTGTCTGAGGGTCTGCCCGCAGGAGGCCATAACCGGGGAGAAGAAAGAACGCCACGTCATCGACCAGGCGAAATGCGTCAAGTGCGGAGCCTGCAGGAGCGTCTGCAAGTTTGACGCTGTGGCTGTGGCCTAGATTCCAAGTGAGGAAGAGACGCGATGGCAAAGATAACGATAGACGGCAAGGAAGTAGTCGTAGAGGAAGGAAAGACCATCCTCGACGCGGCTCGGCAACACGGCATTCGCATCCCGACCCTCTGCAGCCATCCTGCTGTTTCCAGCTGGGGTGGATGTCGCATGTGCGTGGTGGAGGTGGATGGGAGCCCGAGGCTGGCAGCAGCGTGTGTCATGCCGGTCCGCGATGGGATGAAGGTGGTCACCACGAACGAGAACATCATCACCGCTCGCCGGGTCGTGCTGGAGTTTCTGTTTGCCGAGCGGAACCACTACTGCATGTTCTGCGGCGCGAGTGGAGACTGCGAGCTGCAGGCGCTCGCCTATGAATACCAGATGGACCATCTCACGGTCACCCAGAGCTTCGATAAATTCCCCGTGGATGTGACCAACGAGTACATGGCGATCGACCACAACCGCTGCGTGCTCTGCGGGAGATGCATCAGGGCCTGCCACGAGATCTCCGGGGCCCATGTGCTCGGCTACCAGAACCGCGGCACCCACAACCTGGTGGGTTTCGATCTGGACGATATCCGGGGCGAGTCCACCTGTATGGGGTGCGGGATCTGCATGCAGCTCTGTCCGACTGGGGCGATCCTGAACCGCTACCGGACCCACCATGCGGTGTTGGGCCATGATAAGACGAAGTGGAAGGTGATCGACTCCTTCTGCCCCCAGTGCGGGCTCTTGTGTCCCACTGTGAGTTCGGTGGAGGGCAATTTCATCGTCAAGATCGAGGGGAAGACCGAAGCGCAGCCCGGGAGACCCGATCGGGGTCAGCTCTGCCAGAAGGGGAGGTTCGAGCCCTTGAAGAGCGCGGGCAAGCGCCTCTTGAAACCCATGGTGAGAGACACCAACGGCGGGTGGAAGGAAGTGAGCTGGAAAACGGCCATGGATCTCGTCGCCGGAAGAATGAACACCTACAAGGACGGCGGCACCTTCGGGCTCGCCTCCGCCAGGTGCTCCAACGAGGAGCTCTTGCTCTTCCGGGACCTCATGGTCAAGGGTTGGCATGCCAATTACGTTGACACCCTCCACGGTCCGGCATACACGAGCCTCACCAGCGCGTGGGCGGATCTCAAGAAGGTAGTCCTGGGCCTCCAAGAGGCCTCCTGGAAGCAGATTGCCGAGGCCGACAAGGTCATCCTCGTTGGGGCGAATCCCGGCGAGAGCCAGTTCCTCATCTCCGGCCTGATCCGCAGGGGTATCCTCGAGAGAGGTGTTCAGGTCACCGTCATCGGGCCGGTGGATGTCACGGCGCCGTGGACAACGCACTATCTGCCCGTGGCCAAGGGCAAGGAACCCCTCGTGGTGAAGGCCCTTCTTGCCGAGATCATGAGCTCCCCGCACAAGCCGGTTCATTTGAAGACCTGGGACAAGATCGCTGCAGAAATTGGCAAGGTGAACGTGACCGATCTCCTGAAACAGGCCGGCCTCGATGACGAGGGCCGGGAGGCCTTCCGCTGGGCTGCGCGCTGGTACATGGAAGCAAAGAACCCCATGATTGTCGTGGGGAACAACGTCACCTCTCTGCCCGATGCCACCGGCCTGCGGCAGACCATGTACCTGGCTCTCCTGAGGGACGTTGTGCAACAGAACACGCTGCGGCTCGTGGTCCTGAAGCCGAATGGCAACAGCGCTGCGGCCTTGAAAATGCGTCTCGCCACCGAAAAGAGCAGCGTCGAGAAGGCGGCTACATGGAAGCGGGGTCTCGTGCTCCTCGCCGGCGATGATCTCGCCACCTCGCCCTTCCTGAATCACCTGGGCGGGCTGGAGTTTCTCGCCGTGATCAGCCCCTACTTCCCCGAGGAGCTCGCCGACAAGGCTCACGTCCTCATCCCCAAGCCGATATGGCTGGAAGAGGAGGGGACCTACACCTCGCTCGATGGGCAAGAGATCCGTTACAAGAAGGCGGTCGTCTCCCGCCCTCGAGGCGTGGATGAGTCCTGGCAGACCCTGCTGGCCCTGATGCAGCGAAGTGAGTTCCATCCCACCTATGCCCGATGGCGGGATCTGAACGCCAAGGCGGAAGAGGAGTTGAGACCGGGCGCGTAGCTGAGTGACCGGGAGGACGGCCCCGGCCCCTGGTCGCAGGAAGCGTCCTCCCTTTAAGCAATCACCACCGCACTCGAACGAGAATGGAGGCGGGTTCATGGCAAAGCCGAAAGTTGCAACAGTGTGGTTGGAGGGATGTTCCGGATGCCACATGTCCTTCCTGGACCTGGACGAGAAGCTCTTGGAGGTCTTGGCCGCCATCGAG
>JAGFXI010000087.1 GCA_017861095.1 Deltaproteobacteria bacterium
TCCTGGCGGGTCAGCACCCGGAGTTCCCCTCTCTCCTTGATGGCCTCCAGGGCGCTCCGCATGCTCACCTGCTGGCAGCCAAGACTTGCAAGGATTCCCAGAGCGAAGACTACCGAAATGTAGATTTTAACCGTTCTACCGAGCATATGCCTCCCGAACCGGAGGAGGGTAACCTCTCAGCAGCGACCAGCGTTCTGCAAGTTGCGTGCAGCGGCCTGGGCGTTGATCAAAAGATCCTCCCCATTCGTGGCCAGCGGAGACCGGTAAGATCAGGAAATTCCGCGGTACGCCGCAGCGCCCAGTCCTCCTTGGGCAAGACCTTTTCCATGAAGATGTCAACTTCCCTCAGTGGCGCAAAATGTCACCCGGAGCCGAAAATTGCCATCCATCTCACCCGGGGGTCTGGGAAATTCCCTCCTCATCATCAGTACAGCCGCCATCCCACCGGGACGACGGCTGTATAAAGCACTAACTCATTGTATTCACTACAAAATCTTAGCTCTTAAAACCTGGCAGGTCCCTCTCTTTGTCGCGGCAGCGAGGGCCAATTTGT
The DNA here is from genome assembly GCA_017861095.1 of Deltaproteobacteria bacterium. Classification (GTDB taxonomy): domain Bacteria; phylum Desulfobacterota; class Syntrophobacteria; order BM002; family BM002; genus JAGFXI01. The sequence goes on from JAGFXI010000087.1 coordinate 554, forward strand.
CTGGAGGATACCCTAAAATCCATCCCTTTGCAAATATTCCAACTAACCATAGAGAATCACAGAGTAAAAACCGTTTTAGTCCTTTGCTCTTGACCCCTTCCACACGCTCAAGAAGTTCTGATCTGGTCGGATGAGCCTTCTGAACCTCCCTTCGAAGGGGCGTCCGATGGTCCACCCCTCATGGGACCATGATTCAACAATCCGTGGCCCTCCGCTCCTGCGTAAGGGTCCTGTCTTATACCATGGACTCGGGAAACATGCAACCCGAGGCAGCCGTCGGCGGTGCCGCACTAGAATTGACAGGGTTCTTTCAGGCTGGCTAGAATCAAGACTCTCGTTCACCACCCTTTCCAGTTCGGGCGGAAAAGTTCAGGAGGAGCCTGCCATGAAAGCCTGTATCTTCTGCAAGATCATCCGCGGCGAGAACCCCTCATCCAAGATTTTTGAGAGCGAGAAGGTCTTGGCTTTCCTTGACATCAATCCGGTGAGCAGGGGACACACCCTCGTCATTCCCAAGACCCACTATGTCGGCTTTTCGGAGGTTCCTGCTGACCTTTTGACCGAGATGGGGAAAGTTCTCCAGAAGATCGGACAAGCCGCAAAGACGCAACTCGGAAGCGATGGCTTCAATGTTCTCTTGAACAACGGCCGAGCCGCGGGCCAGCTCATCGATCACGTCCATTTCCACCTGGTGCCGAGAAGCACTGGGGACGGAGTCATGGGATGGCCGAAGGTCCGGCCCTATGCCGCTGGGGAGAGGGAAACGGTGAGGTCCAAGCTAGCAAACGCTCTGTCGTAGCCTCAGGAATGCCAGGGCCGGGAGGTTCGCAACCTGCCGGAGAGTCAGAGCGACCTTGGCAGGTTCCTATCTCGATTCCAGACCCGCGTCATAGATGTGAGGAAGGGCGAGAATGGCTCTCCCTTCTTCCTTTTTCCCCCGTTTGAGACATCCGGTTCCATAGACTCGGCACTTCTCTCGAAGAGCGGCCCAGGTCCACTCCCGCTGCTCGGAGGAGAGCCTGCCACTCTGGAGCAACTTCTCCAGGGCCCTGATCCGGTAGCGGTCGATGCCGGGCGTGGCGGAGAGCTGGTCAGGATGGCCTCCGCGCTTCACTACCATGGGTTCCGGGAGGAGATAAACTGGATATCCCGCCGCGACCCGCAGCCAGAGATCATAGTCTTCCGCCATGGGCAGAGTCTCATCGAAGTACCCCACCCGGTCAAACAACTCGCGGCGGATCATGACCGCCGACGGGCTTACCAGACAGAGCCCCAGGCTCCGCCGAAAGATATCCCCCGAGGGTTTTCGGTGGCGGATCTTCGGATTGAGACGTCGGCCGTTTCGCATCCAGATCTCTTCGGTCTGAGAGATCATCACCTCCGGATGCCCGTCCATGAAGGCCGTCTGGACTTGAAGCTTTCCCGGCAGCCACAGGTCGTCCGAATCAAGGAACGCGATAAGCGGCGCCCGAGACAGGGCGACGCCGCGGTTTCGGCTCGCGCTCACCCCGGTCCGGGGCTGGCGGTGGTAATGGACCGCGGAGCTAAGCCGCTGGAGGCGCGACGGGGTGTCGTCCGTCGAGCCGTCGTCGACGACAATGAGCTGGAAGTCCACCCCGTCCTGGGCAAGGACGGACTCCACCGCCTCTACCACCATGGCGGCGCGGTTGAAGGTGGGGATTACGACCGAGACCTCCGGAACCATCTACCCACTCTGAAACGCAAGCCGGTAAAAGAGAGCCAGGGCCCCGGCGAGGTAGAAATTGGTCTCCACCATGGCCTCGAACCTCAGGCTGTCGTGACGCATCCGCTGGCTCTGATACACAAGCAGGTATGCCCCGGCGTAAAGGCAGCAGAGGAGCATGAGATAGCTGAATCCCGTGGCGAGTTCGAGAGAAGGGCCCGCCGCCAGGAGTACACCCAGGAGGCCCACCAGATAGGCAAGAAATCTCCGCGTTCGCTTCTCGCCAAGGACAATGGGGATTGTCTCCTTCCCGACGAAACGATCTCCTTGAATATCGACGAGGTCGAACATGGCGGAGCGAACGAAAACGAGAATGAACGCCGCCGCCAGGGCGTGGATCGTCGGCCCGTCGACCCGCAACCCGGAGTGAAATCCCGGCAGGAGCGCCGCCACCACGCTCCAGGCCCCCGCCACAAAGATAGTCTTTGATGCTGGAATGTCTTTGAGCTTACCAACACGAACCACCGCGAGCCATCGCTCCGGAAAGAGGCGCACGCTGTAGAGGAGTCCGAGGGCGGTCATGGCGAGAAGGGAGAAGAGCACCGCCATTCCCTGGATGACCGCCAGGAGCAGCGCGAGGACGGTCGCGGCGATACCGGCGACAAAGAAAGGCTTTCGGTACCGCTCGTAAAAGGCCGCCCGGGAGGGATCATTGTAGTATGCCGCCTTGTCCGCATACCGGTTGAGCACGTGCATGGCGAAGACGTAGAGGATGGTCACCGCCACATCCACCGTTCGGGCCCGGGCTCCTCCGAGCACGGCCACCGCGTAACAGAGGGAGCCGGCGCCCCCAGCCACGTAGAGACTGCTCTGCAGCAGGAAGCGCATTACTTGTTTGAGGCGCGGGAGCATTGGGGAGAAACCGTGGGGTTGGATGCTTTCCAGCTCCTGAATCACGCGCCTGATGAGCCAGTTCGGGGTTGAGGCCCCGGCGGTTACCCCGACGAGGCTGAAGCTGCCGAGCCTCTCCCGGTCCAGTTCCTCTTCCGTCTCGATATGAAAGGTGGGAATGCCTGTCCCGGCCGCGATCTCGGCGAGCCGCCTCGTGTTCGCGCTCTCCTTCCCACCCACGACCACCATGGCCTCCACCTCGCGGCAGAGCGCACGCACCTCCTCCTGCCGCCTGCGGGTGGAGTCGCAGATGGTATTGTGCACCTGGGCCTCCGAGAAGCGCTGTCTCAACCGGTCGACTGTCTCCAGGAATCCTTGCTCATCCTGGGTGGTCTGGGCCACAACGAGCACCTTGTCCATTTCCGGAAGCCGGTCCACCTCCTCGGGTGTGCTCAGCACACGGGCACGACCGTTGGCAAAACCCTGGAGACCGACGACCTCGGCGTGGCTCTCGTCGCCGACGATAACCACGTGGTAACCGTCCAGGGCGTGCTTCTTGATGATCCCCTGTACCCTCGCCACCTTCGGGCAGGTGGCATTGATCACCTCAAATCCCCTCGCCTTGATGGCTTTGAGCTCCTGCGGCGGGATGCCGTGGGCCCGGATGAGCAGGCGACCTCCTTCTCTCTCGTGCAGGCGCTTCAGACAGAAGACGCCCCTCTCCTCGAGCATCCGGAGCACTTGGCTGTTGTGGATGAGAGGACCATAGGTGTGGATGATCTCCTCCGGATGGCGCTCGCGGGCGGCGCTCAGCGCGAGGTCCATGGCTCGCCGCACCCCCATGCAGAAACCGGCAGTCTTTGCCACCTTAACCTTCATGCATCTCCTCGCCTTCCGCTTGAGGCGAAGTCTCACCCAGGGCAGCGAAGAAATTCCTGGAGATCTCAAGCATCCTCGCGCACGTACTGCACCCGGCCAGTGCTGCCCTGAACTGGCTGCTGCCCGGAAACCCCCGACTGTACCAGATTATGAGGGAGCGTGCCCCCACGAGCAAAGGGCGACCGGGCCGACATTCTTGGAAGAGGCGCAGGTGATCGAGCATCACGTCCAGCCGCTCGCCCGGTGGGGGTGGTCGTGATAGTTCCCCTGCCACGAGCTGCTTCGCCTGCTGAAAGATCCAAGGGTTGCCCATGGCGGCACGGCCGATCATGACACCGTCACAGCCGGTGAGATCCCGCATCCTCTTCGCGTGCTCCGGTCGACGAATGTCGCCGTTCCCGACGACTGGGATGGAAACCGCGGCCGTGATGCTGCTAATCACGTCCCAGTCCGCAGCTCCGGAAAACCCCTGTTTGGTGGTGCGGGGATGAATAGTCACCGCATCGGCGCCGGCGTCTTCCGCACAGCGTGCCACCTCCACCGCGTTTATCTGCTTTCGGCTCCAACCCGAGCGGATCTTAACCGTCACCGGCACTGTCACCGCCTGCCGCACCGCGGTCACCATCCGCCCCACTCGAGCCGGATCAAGGAGCAGGGCAGCCCCGGCACCCTGGCGTGTTACCTTGGGCACCGCGCAGCCCATGTTGAGATCGATGATATCCGCACCGCGATCGGCAACAATCCTCGCGGCCTCCGCAACTGCGCGGGGCTCGCCACCGAAAAGCTGGACGGCGAGGGGTCTCTCTTGCGGTCGAGTATGGAGCAGCGCCCGGGTGCTTGTGTTTCCCCTCAGCACCCCCTCCGCGCTCACCATTTCCGAGGTGACGAGATCGGCCCCAAACCTCCTGGCAATCAGGCGGAAGCTCAGATCGGTGATTCCGGCCATGGGCGCCAGGATCAGCCCCTGCCCCAGGTTGACCCTGCCGATCCGAAGCCCCGATCCTATCGGCCTATCTCGCATTATCCTTAACCATCCGCGCGTCCGGGGTATAAGCGAAACCAGAGGTTATCATAATAATGGACGGGGCGCGAAAGCTCAATGTTTCCCGTCGGTGGTTCGTCCTCGGTTGGCCCTTACCCGTCACTGGCTCGCGCCAGAAAGGGAAAGGCGGCTACGGAGACCGGCCCAAGAAGGTGGCAGACCCTTCCGATGAACCTACCACGGACAACTGACGACGGACGCCCCAACGCCGAGGCCAAAAACCCCTCGACAGTCTCGCGAATCATTTGTTATATATCATCCGGAAGTGCCAAGCTCACTGGTGGGGCTCCCGGACTTCAAATCCGGTGCGAGGCGGGGAAGGCCGTCTCGGGTGGGTTCGATTCCCATGCACTTCCGCCAAGAGAAGGCAAGAACCCCGAGACCACGCTCGGGGTTCTTTTTTTCTCGGCCTGAAGGCTCCCGGTGTTCTGGTCCCTACCTCTCCAAAGACCTCCGCAGGGCGTCGAATTCCTCGTCCGGTATCCTGAAGCAGTGCTCATCGGCGGGGAAGGTGCGGTCTTTCACTTCGCTGCAGTACCTGCTCACGGCTGAGCGGATCTCGTCGCCCACCTTGGCATAGCGCTTCACGAACTTCGGCGCGAAGCCGCTCTGAATCCCCACAAGGTCATGGAATACCAGGACCTGGCCGTCGGTGTTGGGGCCGGCCCCGATCCCGATAACGGGGATCACGAGCGTTTTCGAAATCAGCTCCCCCAGCCGATCCGGCACGCATTCGAGCACAAGAAGGAACGCGCCCGCCTGCTGAAGTGCCAGGGCGTCGTCAACGATCTTCCGCGCCGACTCTGCTGTTCGCCCCTGCACCCGGTAGCCTCCGAGCATGCTCGCCGTCTGGGGAGTCAGCCCCAGGTGCCCCACCACCGGGATGCCCGCCTCCACCATGGCGGCAACGGTCTTGGCCACCCAGCCGCCGCCTTCCACTTTCACCGCCTCGGCGCCGGCCTCCTTGAGAAAGCGCCCGCCATTGGCGATCGCCTGCTCGACCGAGACGTTGTAGGACATGAAGGGCATGTCCCCGATGAGGAGAGCCCGACGCAGGCCCCGGCGCACCGCTCTTGTATGGTGCAGCAACTCCTCCACTGTCACCGGAATGGTGTCCGGGTAGCCAAGGACAACGTTGGCCGCGCTATCCCCCACCAGCGCAGTATCGATTCCGGCCTCATCCACGATGCGCGCGGTCGGGTAGTCGTAGGCCGTCACCATAGTGATGGGCACGCCTTGCTGCTTCATCTCCTTCAACGTCGTCAGGCTTATCTTCTTCTGCTCCATGGGTTTGCTCCTTTCTGGTCCGCGCCGAGCTCAGGTCGCGGCCGCAACAAGGATAGAAAATTGAAGATGCGCTCTTAGGCTGATGCATCCACTCGCGATGCCGCAGTCGCCTCCAGGGCCCGAACCAGATCCGTCAGCACTCGGTTGACAGGAGCCGGCGCCATGGCGCCGATGGCGCCGTTGATATAGTCGATCTCCGTGCGGCGGCCCGCAAGGATGTCCGCCAACATGCTGGACCGGTTTCCCGCCGTCCGCCGGGATACCTCCTTTGCCTGGGCCAGAGCCTCGTCCTCTTTGAAGAGAATGCCCCGGGTCGCGGCCGCTCGCACCGCTTCCCGAACAGCCTCTTCCATAACCCCCATGCTGGATTCGTGCTCCACGAGCACCCCGTTTCGCACCCTGAGGATAGCGGTGAGTGCGTTTATCGCCACGTTAACCAGCACCTTTCGCCAGATGAGACGCTGGATATCCGGACGGGTCTGCACTCGAATCCCGGCGGCACTGAGGGCCTTGGCGACCAACTCAACCCTTGGGGACAGGCTTCCGTCCAGCTCGCCGATGAAGGTGTCTCCTTCCCCGGCGTGATGGACTCGCCCCACCCCCAGCAAGTTCGCACCCATGGTCGTACTGCCGCCCACGATGCAACTAGAGGGAATCACCCTTGCCATGGCTTCCAGGTTACCGAGTCCGTTTTGAATAGACCAAACCGTGGTGCTGCTTCCCACAAGGGAGCCGTGAGAGCGAAGAGCTCCTTCGGTCTGATAGGCCTTGACGCAAACGATGACCAGGTCCACCGGCCCGGGAGAACTAGAATTCGCCGTCGCCTTGACCCGAACATGATGATCGCCCCTTACCCCCTGCACGAAAACTCCAGCGGCCTCCAGAGTCCTCGCGCGCTCGGGTCGGTGGTCGACAAGGGTTACATCCAGGCCTCCCTCTGTGAGGTAGGCCCCGAACAGACAACCGAGGGCTCCGGGTCCGATGATGGCGGTCTTCATGGCCGTCCTGTGCCTTTCTCCGGCAGGTGTGGGTAATGCAAGCGGTTACGATGGTTCCAACGAAGCTCGTTCAACCATGGGCCCTGCTTCGGCTCTTCATACCG
>JAGFXI010000408.1 GCA_017861095.1 Deltaproteobacteria bacterium
ATTCTTGATCGGAGGATAGCTATGGACTCGCCAAACTTCCTGGCGAACGTCTACTTCGGCTCTCTCGACACTGATCTCATCCACTCCTATCGGGAACAGGAGGTGGAGGAGAAGACGCGGGAGGTTATCGCCAAGTTCGCTGAGCTGAGCGACCAGTACCCGCCGCAGGTGCTGGAGCAGGCGGGGGCTGTCTCCAAGGAGCTCCTGAGAAAACTGGGAGCCATCGGCTTCTTTGGGCTCACAATTCCCAGTGCCTACGGCGGACTCGGGCTGAGCCTCCGGCAGTATCTGGAGGTGGTGGAAGAGATAGCGAGCCGCGATCTGGCACTAGCGCTTCTCTCCCTGGCCCACCTTTCCATCGGCATGAAGGGGATAGTCCTCTTCGGCACGGAGGAGCAGAAGCGGAAGTATCTTCCCCCTGCCGCCTCGGGTGAGATGATCTTCTCCTACGCCCTCACCGAGCCGAAGACGGGATCGGACGCGAAAAACATCGAGACGGTTGCTCTCCTTTCCGAGGACGGCACCCACTACCGCCTGAACGGCCAGAAGACCTATATCACCAACGCCAACTACGCCGGCGGGCTCACGGTCTTCGCCCAGCTTGACCCAAAGAATCCCGGCTTCATGGGAGCTTTCATCGTCGAGACCTCCTGGGACGGAGTCAAGATCGGCAAGGAGATGCCGAAGATGGGGCTGAAGGCGAGCTCCACCGCCCCGATTCAGCTCAAGGACGTGCGGGTTCCGGTGGAGAACCTCCTCGGCCGGCCGGGGGATGGCTTCAAGATCGCCATGACCATCCTGAACTACGGGAGGCTCGCCCTCGGTGCAGGGGCCGCCGGGATCATGAGACGGTCCCTCCAGGACATGGTCAAGCGGGCTGCAAGTAGAAAGCAGTTCGGGGTCCCCATCAGCAGCTTCGAGCTGATCCAGGAGAAGATAGTGCGGGCGCGGGTGAACGGCTATGTGGCCGAGGCCATGACCGAGTTCACCGCCGAGATGCTCGCCCGGGACCCCGTGGCGCCGGTTGCCATCGAAAGCTCGCACTGCAAGCTCTTCGGCACGAACCGCGCCTGGGACACCCTCTACGACGCTCTGCAGGTAGCGGGCGGCTCCGGCTACCTCTCCACCCAGCCCTACGAGAAGAGGATGCGGGACAATCGAGTGGCCACCATCTTCGAGGGCACGACCGAGATCCACTCCATCTACCCTGCCCTCTTCACCCTCCGGAATCTCGGGAAACGCGTGGAGGCCGAGTGCCCCACGACCGCCTCGAGGCTGAGATTTCTCCTCAAGGGGATGGTCGGCAAGGCGACCTGGGAGCTTTCTTTCCCAGACCCGGTGATGAAGAGGGCCGTGCGCCTTGTCCGGGTTCTGGCGCGAAGCATTCGCTGGATGCTCCACGCCGGTCTTCTCCTCTACGGTAAGAAGGTCCTGGAGAAGCAGTTCTTCCTGAGGCGGGTGACGACGCTCAGCATCTATCTCTACGGGATCCTCTCGGTTCTGGCAAGGCTGGAAGCGGCTCGCAAGGCGGGGAAGGACGTGACCAGGGAGAGTCGGTTGCTGGACTACTTCCTGGCGGAGGCTCGCCGGGCGAGAAAGGTCAACTGCCGGGTGCTGTCATCGAGGCAGGAGTCTTTGCACCATAAGATCTTCCGGGACCTTACCCCTTAATCTCTCGCAGAGCCCACAGAGTTGTTGACTCGAATCCGCTTGTCGCGGATTCGAATCAAGCTGCAATTCCGCAAAGGCGGGACCTATGCGGCGCCCTTAGGCGCGGAGCGCTTGGCCTGATTTGCTCAGCTCAAAGCTTTTTTGTCCGTTGGGGTGTTCAGAGGAGTTTCTCTGCGGCCTCTGTGAGAGATCTCTTTTTCCCGGTGAGCAATGCCCACCCTACGGTTGACAACCTGTCAACCTTGACCGGGTTGCGTCGCTCGAATAGAATGACTAAGTTTCTGTCGCTCGGTTTTCGGGGATCCAGCCAACGGCGAAAAACCGACAGCTATTCCAATAATCCAGCTCACCCACGCTAGACCCAGTACGGTTGCTGGTGTGGCCCACCAGGAGGGAGAAAAGCCATGCAAGAACGAAAGGGACTAGTCACGATTCACGGCAATCCGTTGACCCTCATCGGCCACCCGGTGAAGGAAGGCGACAAGGCGCCTGATTTCACCTTGCTCGATAACGATCTCAAGCCGGTGAACCTGTCCGCGTACAAAGGCAAGGTTTGCGTCATCTCGGCGGTGCCTTCCCTGGATACGCCGGTCTGCGACATGGAGACCAGGAGGTTCAACACCGAGGCCGGCAAGCTGAGTGATGACGTGGTCATATTGACGGTGAGCATGGACCTTCCCTTTGCCCAGAAGCGCTGGTGCGGCGCCGCCGGGGTCACCAAGGTGAAGACCCTCTCCGATCATCGCGACGCCTCCTTCGGCACCTCGCCACCGAGCCCAACTACGACGCAGCGCTCCAGGCGGTGAAGAAGCTGGTTTAGCCCGCCTTCACCTTTGAAGGACACGAGCGCCGGCAATTACCCTCCTTTGAAAAAGGGGGGTTCGGGAGGATTTTAATAGCCTACCACAGAAGAATCCTCCTCAATTCCCCCTTTCAAAAAGGGGGACTCCGAGGCCGGGGAAGGCAAGCGCGCCTTTCGCTGGAACTCATCACTCAAAGAGAGAGGGAAGGAAAGTCTGGCAAACCTCGAGAGGAGGCGATCATGGGAAGGGTCATCTTCAGCTTCTGTCTGTTTTCGGTCCTGTTTTTCCCCACCCTTTCCCACGGCGCAGAGATGAGCGCCGCGACGGCCCAGTGCCTGGACTGCCACTCCGGCATCTCCCCGGGCATGGTCTCAGCCTGGAAGCTGAGCCGCCACGCCCGGGTCACTCCGGGGGAGGCCTTGAAGAAGCCGGAGCGGGAGCGCCGCATATCGGCGGCGAGCCTGCCGAACGATCTCGCCGGGCACTCCATAGGCTGCGCCGAGTGTCATACCCGTAATCCCGAAAAGCACAAAGACACCGTCGAGCATAACGGATTCCAGGTCCACGTGGTGGTCAGCCCCGAGGACTGCGCCACCTGTCATCCGGTGGAAGCCAAGCAGTACGGCCAGAACATCATGTCCCACGCCTACGGGAACCTCATGAACAACGCGCTCTACCGGGACATGACCCGGGTGATCAACGGGGTCCAGGTGCTGACAGGTAAGCAGATCACCATCCGGCCGCCGACTCCCGAGACCGAGGCGGACTCATGCCTTTCCTGCCACGGCACCAAAGTCGAGGTGACGGGGACCAAGGCCCGGGAGACCTCCATGGGCGAGATGGAGTTTCCGGTCCTGGCCGGCTGGCCCAACATGGGCGTGGGCCGGCTGAACCCGGACGGCAGCAAGGGCTCCTGCTCTTCCTGTCATACCTGGCACCAGTTCTCCATCGAGATGGCAAGGAAGCCCCACACCTGCTCCCAGTGCCACAAAGGTCCCGACGTGCCGGCGTACGCGGTCTACCAAGTGAGCAAGCACGGGAACATTCACGAATCCATGGGAAAGACCTGGAACTTCGAGGCGGTGCCCTGGACCGTGGGGAAGGACTTCACCGCTCCCACCTGCGCAAGCTGCCACGTGAGTCTCGTCGTCACGGAAGGGGGGGAGGTGGTGGCGGAGCGCAGCCATCGGATGAACGACCGCTTGCCATGGAGGATCTTCGGTCTTATCTATGCTCATGCTCACCCTAAATCCCCCGACACCTCGATCATCAGGAACAAGAACGATCAGCCGCTCCCCCTTACCCTCACCGGTGAGCCGGCCGCACAGTTCTTGATCGACGCCGGCGAGCAGCAGCAACGCCGGCAGGTCATGCAGCAGGTGTGCATGGGCTGCCATACCCAGAAGTGGGTGGACGGTTACTGGGCGCGTTTCGAGCACACGATCCAGACCACCAATGAGATGACCCTGACCTCTACCGGGATGATGATGCAGGCCTGGGACAACAAAGCGGCAACGGGCCTCGCTCAGGGGGGCAGTCTCACGGACGAGGCCATCGAGAAGACGTGGGCGGAGCAGTGGCTCTTCTTCGGGAACTCGACGCGCTTCTCCTCGGCCATGCAGGGAGCCGACTACGGGGTCTTCGCCAACGGCCGCTGGTACATGGCGAAGAACATCCAGGAGCTGTGGGACTGGATGAAGTCGACGGTTCGGCGTAAGGAATAGTCAGCGTACCCATATCGTCTTTCACAACTAAGGAGGTGTACTGATGGCTCAGCAATTGGAAGTGTACAAGTGTGAGGTTTGCGGGAACATCGTCGAGGTTCTCCACGGCGGCGCCGGTGAACTGGTCTGCTGTGGCAAGCCGATGAAGCGTTTCGTCGAGAACACCGTGGACGCGGCCAAGGAGAAGCATGTGCCGGTAGTCGAGAAGACCGCCACGGGTTTCAAGGTCAAGGTGGGGAGCGTTGCCCATCCCATGGAGGAGAAGCACTGGATCGAGTGGGTGGAAGTGATCGTGGGCGGCAAGGCCTACCGCCAGTTCCTGAAACCGGGAGAGGCGCCGGAGGCCGTATTCGACATCAAGGCTGACAAGGTAACCGCCCGCGAGTACTGCAACCTCCACGGATTGTGGAAGGCCTAGGCTTCGTGCATGACCCCCTGGGAAAGAAGGGGGGACGGCTGCAATCCCGCCAATACGGGACATATGCGCCCCCCAGGCGCGGGGAGCGCTTGGCCTGATTTCTCCTCTCAAGAAATCAGGCCAAAGCTATCGCCCTCTGTGACCTTCGTGAGTTTACCCGCCTCCGGCGGACTCTAGCGAGGACGCGCACGCGGGCGAGAGACCCCGCGCCCCGTTACTCTTTGAAAGAGGGGGCAAGGACCGTCCTGGTCCGTGCATCGACACAGTCGGAGGAAACACTCCATGATGGTATTCAATGCCGAAGAAGTTCTGCAGATGGCCGAACAGATTCTTGAAAGATCCCGCCGTCAACGAGCTACTCCTCGAGCTTGCCGCATGGGAGGACGGACACGAGAAGCTCTTCGCCTCCATGCGGGCCCGGCTGGGCGAACGGGAGCGGGAAAAGACCGTTTTCGATCCGGAAGGCGAGGGGGGCATGTATCTCAAGGCGATGGCCGACGGCTACGTCTTTGACGTGAAGAAGGACCCTGCCGCCCAGCTCACCGGGAAGGAGTCGGCGAAAGCGATTCTCACCGAGGCCATTGGCAAGGAGAAGGACTCCATTGTCTTCTACCTCGGTCTCAAAGAG
>JAGFXI010000088.1 GCA_017861095.1 Deltaproteobacteria bacterium
TGGTCATGTCAGCTGCGCAGGCCGAGCGATTTCACGAAGGCGACGATGCGCCAGCGGTCAAGAACGGCAATGGAGGTGGCGAGGGCAGGTTGCCTGCCCTTCGGAATCCCGTAGCTGATCTCTTTGAAGTGGGCTCCCGGGGAGAGGGACTGCACCTTGGCGCTCCGGAGATCCGTGGGGAGGGGATGGAAGCTCTGCCCCACCGTGCCGTTGCCGTCATAATTCGGGCCGTGACACTGGGCACAGTAGATCCCGTAGAGCTTGCCTCCCCTCTCGATGACCGCGGGCTCGTTCAGCTTCAGGGGAGATACGAGGTCGTCCGCAGGGGTCGCCCTGAACAGGGCCTCCCCGCCGGAGACCGGCACAAGACCGGCCTCCATGGGACGAGTCGGCTCCTCGTGGGGCCTCACCGCGGGAGTCTCCCGCATCCTGCCCGCAACGGCATAGTTGTCGATGTGGCGGAGCGCCGCCACCACCACGGACAGCGCCACCAGCACAAAGAGAAAGAGTAGGAGAACCTTCTTCATCCTAGTGTCCCTTCGCTCCCGTCACGTGCTGCGGGTGGGGGAGGGGCTCGTAGATGGCGTAGGGAGACTCTCCGGGGGTATCCGGCACGGGTCGGTAATCCCACCCGGGCTGCCCCCGGTCACCGATGACAAGAAAGGCGAAGGCGCCCTTGAAGAGGATCAAGACGAGGAGACCGAGGATGACGGCCCAGGTGACGAGGACAGATGATGGGTGAGCCCGCTGTTCCATTTCAGATCTTCACTCCCAGAATTCCGGTGACGAGGATATAGAAAAAGGCCCAGATGATCGTTCCCGCGATGGTGAGGGTGAGGACGAGAGGAAACGGGGCGTTCCTGGTAGAGAACCCCTCGGGATAGGTCTCCACCACCTGCCCTTCCCGCTCTCTCGAGTCCCTGGTCCGGAAATGGCTGTACGCAAGACCCGCCCCGAACACCAGGAGGAAGACCAGGGTCGGGAACAGGTAGAGCACGACGTCCTGGAGGTTCTTGAGTTCAAAGAAACGCATCTACTTTTCCTTCCCCCGGTCGGGTCCTTTACCTCGCGGTCAGAATCGAGTACCCAAGCGTTATCGCCATGGCGAGCAGCCCCGCGCAGGCAAGCCCGAGAATCACGTAGCCCTGGATCCGGTTCATCCTCGAGACCACAACCGGTGGCCCCTCAGCCCCGTCATCGAGAGGCAGAAACCGGGCCCGCTTCTGATCTCGGAACTGCCCGGCGTGCAGCGCCCAGAGGAAGACGAGGACACTCAGGATGAAGCCTGCGAGCATGTAGGTTAAGAAATATGGAGAGTACATCAGGGTTCCCACGCCGAAGGAATCCCCTTCGGTTCCGCGCCGGCGTCACTCTGGTTTATGAAATAGACGGCCACGTAGTTCCCCACCTCCCAGATCTTCTGTGACTCCAGCTCCCGCTTGAAGTAGGGCATGGCCGTCCCGGTGATCCCGTTCATGATCTGATAGTAGAGGATACCTCCCGAGATCTCTCTCCCTTGGAGGATGGTGAAGTTGAGGGGCGGCGGATAGATGTAAGGCTGAGCCGGACCCATGCCGTCCCCAATGGGGCCGTGGCAGCCGATGCAGAACTCTTGATAGATCTTGTGACCTCGGGCCAGGCCCGCCGCCGTGGTCGGGTACGGGTTGGCAAGGTTCCGCCAGCCGGGCGGTACATGTTCGGCCAGCCACTTCACGTTTGCGACCGGCCCCGCCTCGTAGGCCTTGATCGCCTCCTGCTTCCAGTAGACCTGTCGCGCCATGCGATGATCAGCCTGCTTGAGACCGAGGCTCTGCACGTACCGCGTGAGCAGATGGATCTTGTCGTCTCCGAGAAAGGCAAAGCGCGGCATGATGGAGTTCGGCCTCGTGTACCGAGGGTTGATGAAGTGGGCCAGATGCCAGTCATCGGGGTGCTCGCCTCCCTCCTGGGAGAGATCCACGCCCGTTCGCTCGGAGCCGAGGAGAATCGGCCTGTCCGCCACGTAATCCCCCGCCTGGGCGATCCGCTCGGAGCCGAGATCCCAGTCGAAGGCGCGGATGGACTGGCTGTGGCAGTAGACGCAGCCGTTGGCGATGTAAATGGCTCTGCCTCCATCTTCTACCGAGGATCTGGCGCGGTAAATCTCGGAGGGGGTGTAGTCCGTGCTGGCATAGGGCCAGAAGACCACCACAAAGACCACCGCCGCCAGGATGGCCAGGGAGCCGATGACCACGGCGCCGGGCGTCATTCGCAGACTCATGCCGCCTCTCCGGGATTGAAATACAAGGTCCTCACGATATTGTAGAGCCCGATCAGGGCACTCACAAACACGGTCAGGCCGACCGCCGCTCTCATAATGTAATAGATTTGAAGCTCCGGGAGCACTCGATAGATCATCTCCCCGTTCAGCCAGGCATTTCCCTGGATCAAGCCCACGATAGTCAGCACCGTGGTAAAGCCGATGGTGCCGAGGAAGACGAACCAGTACTGCAGATCAGCGAGAAATCTGCTGTAGAGGGGCTTTCCGGTTATCCGGGGAAGAATAAAGTAGAGCCCGCCCAGGGCGATCATCCCGGCAAAGCCCAGCACCCCTACGTGGGCGTGACCAACCACCCAGTTGTTGAAGTGGGTCACCCGCTGCACCTGGGGGAGGGCCATGATGGAGCCCTGGATGCTGACGACGAAGTACATGATCGTCCCGGTGAAGACGAACTTGGCGCCGATATCGGCGTGCACCTCTCCCAGACTGCCCTTGGCCGTGTACCAGATGTTGATGAGGAAGACCATGACCGGGATCACCATGGCGATGCTGTCGACGATGGCGACCACCTTCAGCCAGGTGGGGACCGGAACCTGGAGGAGGTGGTGGGTGCCGATATGGGAGTAGACCACCAGCAAGGACCAGAAGCCGATGAGGGAGAGGGTGTGACTGTAGAGGGGCCTACGGATGGCCGTAGGGATGACGTAATAGGCCACGGCGATCGAAAGGGGGGTGAGCAGAAGGCCGAAGATGTTGTGGCCGTAGAACCAGAGGAGGATGGCGTCGGGAATCCCGACGAGGGCGCCGCTATCCGGCTTCCAGACGACGTTCCCGAGACAGTAGGTCACTCCGGTGAGGATAACGGCGGCGCAGGCGTACCAGACGGAGACGTAAAGGATGGGCTCCTGTCTTCGCCTCACCGTCATGATGAGATTCCAGAAAAGGAGAGCAAAGGTGATCACAAGGAGCACGTCTACCGGCCAGATGAGCTCCGCGTACTCTCTCCCCTGGGAGTGGCCGGCGGCGAGGGCGATGATGCCGGCGGCGATGGCAACGTTCCAGAGGGCGACGGCCGCGATGCCCAGCTTCTCACTGTAGAGCTCGGTCCGCAGGAGCCGGGGCAGGAAGTAGAATGCGGCTGCCAGCAAGCCGGGGGTCACGAAGCCGAACAGGACGAGATTGACGTGGATAGGCCGCACTCTCCCGAAGACGAGCCAGCTCACATTCCCCGAAATATCCGGGGCGATGAGCTCCGTGGCCGCCGTCAGCCCGGCCAGTGTGGCGATGACCATCCAAAAGGCGGAGGTCAGGCAAAAGCCCCGGGCGGTGCTGTTGGTCTGGATGGCTGTGAACTGACTCTTCGACATCAGCTTCAATCTTTCCGGCTAATTGTGACGGCTTCGTAAAAAGTCCATCTGTCCCGCGAGGCGCGGGATTGCGCTTCATCTTTCGTTACTGCGGCGTACTTCTATGTACGCCTCATTCCTCAAGATTCGCGCGCCTTGCATCTGGAACTTTTTACTGTGCCGTCTGCCTTGCCGACTTGTTGCGAAGTCATCAATTATGACAGGCCAGCCAGCAATCAACATTGGCCTTTTTCTTGTCGTGACACTCGATGCAGAATCCCATGAAGAACCGGTGCTCCTTGAGCCGGTCCGCATGCTGCACCTGCCCGTGGCACTCCTCGCACGCAATCTCCTTCCTGATGTGTCGCTGGTGGTTGAAGAACACGTGCTCGGGGACGTAGTTCACCTTTCGCCACGGCGTCGGCGTGTTGGTGTTGAAGTACTGGTGCTCCTTCTGGATCCAGGGGTACTTGACGATGATGTACTTGTGGCAGTAAAGGCACTTCTCCACCGGCGGGATGCCGGGAAAGGTCGAGCGATCCACGTAGGGATGACAGAACTGGCACTGGATGTTCTTCACGCCGGCGTGCACCTGGTGGCTGAAGGGGATGGGCTGCTCCGGCCCGATGTCCGCCGCCGACGAGGCATAGAAGTAGTAAAGAAAGAGGACGACCCCGACGACGCTCAGGAACATAATGGCGAGAGCGCCCCGGCTCCGTTTCAGGGCCTCCGGGAAATCATGAGCAGGCTTGGGTGTGACGTCCATCTCCTCAGCTCCGTCCCACAGAGGAATCGGGGAACCGGCGCAGGAACAGCGTTACGGCGAAGGCCATGAGGCCAAGGAAACCAAGGGTGATCAAGAGGTCGGGCAGGCCCAGAGGGAGCGCAGTGCTCCTCGGGTTCAGGGCCGGGCCGACGAGGAGCAGGTGCTCCAGCCAGAGCCCGACGAGAACGAAAAGGCAGAGAAGTACCATGAACGCCGGCCTCTCCTTGACCCTCCGATTCAGGAGGACCAAGAAGGGGATGACGAAGCTCATGATGAAGACCGTCCAGGCGAGGGGCCTCCAAGGCAGGAGCATGGTCCGCTGGATCACGTACCTCGTCTCCTCCGACATGTTCCCGTACCAGATGACGAGAAGCTGCACGTAGAAGAAGTCGGCCCAGACGAGACAGAAGGCGAAGAGCAGCTTCCCCACGTCGTGGAAATGGGCGGAGGTGAGACCGGATTCCTCCTTCCAGGCGATGTGGTACAGACCCGCGAGGACCAGAAGGGCGAGGAGGCCCAGGTAAAAGGCCTTGGCAAAGGCGTAGGCGCCGAAGAGGGTGGAGTACCAGGGCGGCTCCATGCTCATGACGAGATCGAAGGCGAGCAGAGTGAGGACTAGAGAATAGGCGAGGAGATAGAGAACACTGAGGACGGTCATTCGCCCTCGCCAGCGCTCCGCCTCCGGCGCTCCACCGGAGGCCTCCCTGAGCCGCCGGGCGTAGAAGGTGTAGGCAAGCCCTAGGCCGTACAGGACAAGGAGGCCGGCAAAGTTGCGGGCGAAGAGGAACGGCACATCGAGCCATCGCTCCAGGCCGTGCACCTCACCGTGGAGCCAGGGGAAGAGGTGGACCTTTCCGAGGTAAAGGATCAGAAAGAGGACGAGGGAAAGGGGGAAGAAGGCGGCGAAGGACTCGGCCAGGCGTTGCATGGACCGGCTCCACCTCGCCTTGGTGAGGTGCATGACGATGGAGAAGAGAAGGCCCCCCTGGGCGACGGCGGACCAGAGGAGGAAGTTGATGAGGTAGGCCTGCCAGGCCCTGGCCGGCTGCTCACCGGCGGCCTGCACCACGAAGGCGCCGAAACCGAGGAGGGCGAGCCCCGCGAAGAGGCCTACAGCCCCTCGGGAGGGAACTGCGGTGTGTCTCGAATCGGTCATGATTTGCTGCTCAAACTCCGTCAGCTGAATGTCAAATGCCCAATGACCAATGCCGAATCAAATTCAAATGACAAATGTCAAAGATGTAGGGTGGGCACTGTCCACCAAATGACTATTCCACTTCCATTCTGTGTTTAGGGGTCGAGAGCTCCAGTGGTGGGCAGTGCCCACCCTACATGGGAAAAGTGGTTTCGGCCACATGGTTTAACCTTAGGCACTTATCACCTTTGCCTCTCCTCCTTTGCTCCTGAAGAAGTCAACCAACCCCCCCTCTTCTCCCTCCCGGCAGGCCGCGAGGATCCCGTAGTGCTCGCCGGAGCACCGCGGGTCGTAGCGCTTGATCCCCTCGATATCGGGGAGATCGCCATGGACGAGGAGACCGAGCACGTTGCCAAACACCGAGAAAAGGATGGTGAACTCGAAGCCGACGATGAAGAAGGGAAACCACGCGACAACCGGCTTGCCCGAGACGATGAAGTGCCACTGCACGGAGGTGAAGATGGCAAACCCGATACCGGTCAAAAACCCGAGGATCCCTCCAGCCAGGGTGAAGTAGCCCACAGGGCTTCTCTTCAGCTTCAGGGCGGCCATGATTTTGTCACTCGGAAAAGGGCTGTGGACCCGTTCCAGTCGCCAGGGACGCCCGTCCATATCCCGGATCGCCGAGATCGTCTTGTCCTCGTTCGGGAAGACGCCGAACACGTGTCGATCAGTGGCCATGACCGCCCCCCGGACCAAGGGTTTCCTTCATCTCCGTCATGGAGACCGAGGGAAGATGTTTGACGAAGAGCAAGAAGAGGAGGAAGAACAGGGAGAAACTCCCGAACATGATGCCAAGCTCGATAAACCGAGGCCGGTAAAGCCCCCAGGCATGGGGAATGAAGTCGTGGGCCACCCCGCCGATGATGATGACGAACCGCTCGTACCACATGCCGATGTTCACCAGGATGGAGATGCCGAAGAGCCAGCGAATGCTCGTCCGGACCTTCTTGAAGAAGAAGAGGAGCGGGACGATGCTGTTACACACCACCATGATCCAGAACTCCGGGCTGTAAGCACCGAGGGCACGCCACCTGAAGGATTCCTGCTCCACGATGTTCCCGCTGTACCAGGCGAGGAAGTACTCGACGCCGTAGGCGTATCCGACGATGAGCCCGGTAAAGATGATGGTCTTCGCCACGTTATCCAGGACTCCGATGGTGATGATCTTCTCATAACGGAAGATCTTTCTGAGAGGGATCATGAGGGTGAGCACCATGGCGAGACCCGAATGGATGGCACCGGCGACGAAGTAAGGGGCGAAGATGGTACTGTGCCAGCCGGGGACGATACCCAGGGCGAAGTCCCAGGAGACGACGCTGTGCACGGAGACCACCAGTGGGGTAGCGAGGGCGGCGAAGAAGAGATAGCCCCTGGTGTAGTGGCGCCACTGGTCATGATGACCCGTCCAGCCGAGAGAGAGGACCGTGAAGATCTTCTTGCGGATCCCGGTGGCCGCCTCCCTTACCCTGGCGAGGTCGGGAAGCATGCCCGTGTACCAGAAGAGGCTGCTCACCGTGAAATAGGTGCTGATGGCGACCATGTCGAAGACGAGGGGGGACTGGAAATTGGGCCACAGGTTTCGCTGGTTGGGGTAGGGCAGCATGTAGTAGACCACCCAGACCCGGCCGAGGTGGATGAAGGGAAAGAGCCCAGCGATCATGACGGCAAAGACGGTCATGGTCTCGGCGGCCCGAGCAATGGGGTTTCGCCAGCCCGCCCGCAACAGGTGAAGGATTGCGGAAATCAATGTTCCCGAGTGAGCGATGCCGACCCAGAACACGAAATTGACGAGGTAGATCCCCCAGGCGACCGGGTTGTTCTGGCCCCCGACGCCGATCCCAATAAAGATCTGGTAGGTCCAGCAG
>JAGFXI010000409.1 GCA_017861095.1 Deltaproteobacteria bacterium
TCGTGACCACGTTCTGGAATTTCTCGAAGATGGTCTTGAGCTCGTCGTCCGAGGAGTCCGGGGTGATGATGAAAAGGGTCTCGTACCGACGCATCCTGACCTCCTTTCGGGTTCAGCAGCCCCGGCCCTGAGTCCGGAGCAAGGAGATAAAAGGTATGCCCTCGCACGGGTGCGATCGATTGGCCGCGTTTGGGTATCATATCCCCCAGGGAGAGTCAAGCGATTTCTCTCCCCGAGACACATTCGCGGGCCGGTGGGGATGGGGACGAGAAGGCCGGTTGCTCTTCCGTCACTGGAGGAGGGCGAGATCGGCCTCGCTGATGGCGGTGAAGCGAATTCCTGTGCCATAGAGGCCGCCGGACAAGGCTTCCACGTAGACGACCACACCTTTGGCGGCGATGACCCGGTCTTCTATGGCAATATCCATATCCAGCTCGGTGCCCTCGGCCAGTTCCCGGTGAACCTCTACCTTGACCCCGCCCCTGCTCACATCCAGAGTCCTCCCGATGGAGACAATGTATTCCTGTTCACTGCCTTGTCTCGGAACGTAGGAGGTCAGGTGGAGGGAACGGATGCGACGACTCTTGCGCTGCTCTTTCACGCTCTCGTGGACAGATTCACCCATAGAAGATCCTCCCTCATAGGCCAAAAAGCGCCGCCAGGTGAGACGGTGGCGGTCTCTTTCCGGTCCCGGTTCCCCTCTCGGCCCATACCGCGGCCGGCCGGGAGCCAAGGAGACCCCCACAACCAGCCATGAGGTGTGAGACATGCTACACCAGACACCGGCCGCGGTGCAACGGGTTTCGGCGACCACACGCCGCTGCTCCCTCTCCCCCCTCGACGAAACGTGCCGCCCGGCCCCACTCTTGCAAGCCTATAGGCTTCGTGGTAAGTTCCGGTTCGAGGAGACGATAGGCCTATGAAGGGAACGCTGATCTTGCTGCTCCTGTGCCTTGCACTCCTTCCCGGGTGCTATGTCCATACCCAGATGGAGGTACAGGGCGGCCGGCTGCCGGCGGATCTTTCCGCCGCGGTGCTGGTTGTTGACGTCCGCGACCGCGTCGGTCTCACCGAAGCCCAGGTGGCAGACCTGGAGCAGGATGCACTCCAGGCCCTGACCAAACGCGGAGTCCGGAGCGTGAGCCTTGCCGAGGCCACCGGGGGCCCGGCTCCGGGAAACCCCAAGGATCTCTTGAAGCGCCGGGACTATCCGGCCCTCCTGGAGATCGACGTGACCTCCTGGGGCTCCAAGATCGAAATCCTCTCTACCAGCGCCGGCCCCTCGGTGGGGACTCTCCAGACCGGCCCGGACACATCCTTCTACAAACCGGGGTCCATCGAAGAGGCCGAGTACCGCGGGCCGACCACGACCTACAAGGAGGTGGGGATCACGGCGTCTCTCCTCAATCTCCAGGATGACCGCTCCCTCTGGTCAGCCGACATCACCTCTCGCCCGGTGATCGCCGGAAGGTCCTGCCTCTACCACAACTTCAACCGCAGCCTGCAGTATGAGGACCTGGCGCGGCGGTGCTTCACCCGACTTGCCGAGGAGTTCCCGCGTTCCAGAGCGGCGCCGAGCGACTAGTGTCCTCCCCCTCCCGCCAGGGGAGGAGAAAATACTCGTAAAACCAAATGTTTTCTTCCCGCTCGACGGGGGAGTGTGAAGGTGGGGGTGACCTCATCCCGGCTTGCCGAAGCCGTCATGAGCCGCGGCGGCGGATGACACTTCCAGCTGATTCGTAGCCTTCCCGTCCAGGACCAGGTCTCACTCGCCGTAGTAGGAGCGGTACCAGGCGATAAACCGCTCAATACCCTCCTCGATCGCCGTGGTCGGCTGGAACCCCAGGTCCTGCGTGCTCTCGGTGATGTCCGCCCAGGTCTCGGCCACGTCCCCAGGTTGCATGGGGAGGAGGAGCCGCTCCGCCTTCTTTCCCAGAGTCTTTTCGATACAGGCGATGAAGACCAGGAGGTCCTCAGCCCGGGAGTTGCCGAGATTGTATATGGCATAGGGCACCGGACGGTCGAGGCTGGCGAGGACGCCCTGGACGATGTCGTCGATGTAGGTGAAATCCCGCTTCATCCTCCCGTGGTTGAACACCTTGATCGGCTCGTTCCGAAGGATGGCACGGGTGAAGAGGAAAAGGGCCATGTCCGGCCGACCCCAGGGCCCGTACACGGTGAAAAAGCGGAGACCGGTGCAGGGAAGGCCGTAGAGATGGCTGTAAGTGTGGGCCATGAGCTCGTTGGCCTTCTTGGTGGCGGCGTAGAGAGAGATCGGGTGATCCACATTGTCCTTGACGCTGAAGGGCACCTTCTTGTTGTTGCCGTAGACCGAGGAGGACGAGGCATAGACGAAGTTCCTCATCCTGTGCTCTTTGGCCAGGTGCATGAGGTAGAGGAATCCTTCGACGTTGGACTTCTGATACGCGAATGGGTTCACCAGGGAGTAGCGCACTCCGGCCTGAGCTGCCAGGTGGCATACCACCCCGATCGAGTGCCTGGTGAAGACCTCGGTGAGGGCGCTCCGGTCGGCGAGATCGATCCGGTGAAAGTTGAATCCGGGATGCTTATCCAGGAGAGCGAGCCTGGCCTCTTTCAAGGAGACATCATAGTAGTCGTTGACGTTGTCCACACCGACCACCCGATCGCCACGGCCGAGGAGGGCGTGACTCACGTGGAAACCGATAAAGCCCGCAGCACCGGTA
>JAGFXI010000410.1 GCA_017861095.1 Deltaproteobacteria bacterium
GTCACAATGATACCGAAGTGAATCAGATCGATGCCGAACCCCTTGGCGACAGGTGCGAAGATCGGCACCAACAGGAAGATGGCCGGGGCTGTGTCGATGACACAACCAGTTACAAGGAAAAGAATATTCACCAGGAAAAGAAAGACCTTGGGATTCGTCGAGATGCTGGTGAAAAACGCCAGCATGATCTGCGGGACGTTCTGCATGGTTACGATCCAGCTGAGGACATTGGTCGTCGCAAGGAGCAGCAGGACCACCGACGTCACCTTCGCGGTGTTCATAAACATCTCGGGCAGGTCTCGCAGCTTGAGCGTGCGCAAGACGAGGAAGCCTATCACCAGGGCGTACAGGACGCCCACGCCAGCCGCTTCGGTGGCCGTGAAGATGCCACCCAGAATCCCCCCAACGATGATGATAGGCATCAACAGAACTAAGATAGAATCCCGGCAAATCTTGACCGTTTCCGGCCAGCTATATCGGATCTCGCGCTTCTGGTAGCCTTGCCTCCGGCTCGTAACATAATTGATGGCCATCAGGGAGGCGGCGAGGAGGACCCCTGGAATCACCCCGCCCATGAAAAGACCCCCGACCGACGCGCCCGTCACCAACGAGAAGAAGACCATGACCAGGCTGGGCGGGATGATAGGTCCCATGATGGAGGCGGATGCGGTGATGGCGGCGGCATAATTCTTGGGATAACCGGCCGAGTGCATGGCGGGGATCATCACCGAACCTATGGCCGAGGCATCGGCCACGGCGGATCCCGTGATCCCGGCAAAGATCATGCAGGAGAATATCGTCGCATGGGCGAGGCCGCCTCGGATTCGCCCGACCAAGAGATCCGCGAATCGGAGGAGTCCCTTGGTAATCTCGCCGCGCAGCATAAGGTCCCCTCCCAGGACGAAGAGGGGAATAGCCAGAAGCGGAAACGCATCGCAGCCGATAAACATCTTCTGGGGGATCACGACCAGCGGAATACCGTGCATGACGAGGAGGCCGCCCAGCGCCGTCACCCCGATGGCAAACGAGACAGGCATACCCGAGATCATGGTCAGCACGAATAGGGCACTGATGGTCTGAAGTACCATGACAGGACAGACCTCCTACAGCGGAAGCGGTTGATGTCCCGGCTGACCCGAGGCTTTTGTGGTGCGCAGTTCTCGCCAGATGAATAGGATCTCTACCCAGATCATCATTATCGCGGAAACGGGGATGGCCGCATATGGGATGGCCATGGTGATACCGAGCGATGGAGAAATCTGATCCAATTGCTGCGGCATGAGCCACACCAATGCCTGGTACGCTATAACCGCCAGGAACGCAATACAGAGGACGTGATTTGCGATGCGGATCGCTCGGCGGACCGTCTCCGGAAACAACTTGACGACGAACTCCATTCCTAGCTGCTCTCCTTGCCATAGCGCATAGGCGGCAGCGAGGAACGACGACCAAATCATCAAATAGCGGGCAACCTCCTCTTCCCATCCCAGGACGTAATCGAGTACATACCGGTTAAACACTTGGAGGTTGACCATGAGAGCGAGGGCACCCACCTGGATGACGACGAACCAGTACAAGAGCCGATTGCCAGAATGCGCGAACTTTCGAAGCACGACCTTCTCCTCGCATCGACAAGGAGCGCGTGGGCAGCGCCGAGACCCTCTTGGCCTACGACGCTGCCCGGTTCCCGTCCGCAGACACTGTGACTACTTCACCGGATTCGCCTCACGGGCAATCGCCGCCTCGGCATCTTTGACCGCCTTGACGGCCGCGTCGATCAAATCCTTCCCCACACCGGGCTGCTTTGCAAGCCACTCCATCACCGGCCCCTGGCTCGCCTTGCGGAATGTCGCCACCTCTGCCGGAGTCGGAACATACACGTCCATTCCCTTCTTCCGCAGCGCGTCGACCATCGTCACTCGCGACTCGAACATCCGCTTCCCGTTTTCCGCCACGGCACCCATCTTGGCACCGGTGAGCAGAATCTGGCGCAGGTCTGCAGGCAGGCCCTGGAACCATTTCTCGTTGGCCAGGATCATGTTCGTGCCAAGGACGTGGTTGTCAACCGTGGCGTACTTCTGCACCTCGTAGAACTTGGTATCGTAGATCACGCCCAGAGGATTCTCCTGGCCGTCAACGACACCTTGCTGCAACGCACTGTACAACTCACCCCACGAGATCGGGGTTGGGGAGCCGCCCATCGATCGCACCATCGTCATGTACAGAGGGTTCTGCTGGACCCGCATCTTGATGCCCTTCAGATCCTCCACCGTCTTGATGGGCTTCTTGTTGTTGGTAAAGCAGCGGAAGCCGAAGGATGCCGCTGAGAGCATCCGCACGCCTTGCTGCTTGATCAGACCTTCGTTCAGCTTGGTGAAGAAGGGGCTCTGGTAGAAATGGAAACCCACGTCCTCGTTCGGGATGAGGTAGGGAATCGCCAGGATCATGAGCGGCGGGTAGAAGCTTGCCATCGCCCCCTCGTCGCCTTGCCCGATAGGATTGACACCTAACTTGACTGACTCGAAGAGTTGACGCGAATCACCGCCGAGCTGACCACCCGGATGGACCTCCACCTTGAGGCGGCCGCCGCTGGTTTCGTTCACGAAGTTGGCAAACACTTGCCAATGATCGTCATGACCGCTGCCGGGAATCTCCAGGTGGCCACCCTTGACCACCGTGGGTGCACCCGCCCACACGTTAGAGCCACGCCTCGAGACCGCCACAGCGATTACCCATTTCACTCGACGAAGATGCCCACCTCCCGTTGCTGCAATCACGTCGCCCCGGCTGGAGGCGATCGGAGCCGCCGCTCCGCAAGCTTCATGTTTGCCGTCCGCGCGAGTGCGAACGTGCCGGCGATAACAATAGCCGAGAACCAGCGCGTTCATTGCCGCCCCGTCGCTCTCCGCCCTCCGACCGTCCCGCCAACAGCAGGTTCAGTTCTTTCTGCAGGTGATCAAAATGCGACCGAAGGGTCCGCTGAACCCTAGAGAGCGTCCGTGACTCCAGGGCCCGGAGGATCGCTCGATGGCGCTGCGCCACCGCCGGCAGGTTGCCGCTGACCCAGTTGGCCGAAGCTTGAAACGCCCGGATCCGCCGCTGCATGCCCCTCCACATCTCGTGAAGCGTCCGGTGGCCGCTGCTCTCGAAGATCTCGTCGTGGAACCGGTAATCCGCCTCGTTGAACTCGCGCGCGGTACCGCGGCTGGCAGCCAGCTCCATCCTGCAGACGAGCGCCTCGAGCCGGCTCAACTGCTCCGTGTTGAGGCGCGGAACCAAGAGCGTGGCCGCAAATTCTTCCAGAGCGGCCCGGAGGGTCGCAGCTTCCCTGAGGGTCCGCTCGCTGAAGTCCAGAACCCGCGTGCCGCGATTGGGGAGCTTGGCCACCAGGCCATCGCGTTCCAGCAGGAGCAGGGCGTCTCGGACCGGTCCCCGGCTAGTTTGCATCTGCTCGGCGATGCTCGTCTCCACCAGGTGAGCCCCGGACTTCAGGCGACCCCGCAGAATGGCCTGACGCAGGCTATCGGCAATCTGTTCCGGCAGCGTGCGAAGCGGTGTTGGCCTTGAAAGAGGGGGAAGAGCGTAGCGGTGACGGGCACGGCGGGGGGCGATCATCTCGGAGTTCGTCGAGACCGGCATCGTGCCTCCGCGGCTGGCCCGGAATGCGGGAGCGCAGGGCGAAGCGATCTTCCAGCGGTGTGGGACAGGAGGACGCAGAGAGAGTCTCTTCGGACCGAGCAAATTGTCGACAGTTGACATTTCCCACAAATGTTCATTCGTTGTCAATCGAAATTTCGGCCAGAGGGATCGGTCCGCATGGCCAAGAGAGTTGGCCGAAGGAAAACGGCAGGCATAGAAACGAAACGCGCGTACGCGTTGCCCGAAGACTTGAGCGCGCGCTCGTGTTGGTTCGGGAGGAAAGACACATCCGAGGCGCGGGCGCGGGCGGTCTCCTGGTCGGGGGCGCCGCCATGCGCGCCGTCCCGATAGGTCTACGACTCCTGCTTGATGGAACCAAGAACTCCAGCCGCGAGGATGAACGCCACTCCGATCCATGAGGCGAGGGATGGAATTTCCCGCACCAGAAACATGCCGATCAGGATTGAAAAGGGCACTTCGGACAGGGCCAGGATGCTGTTCTCGTGTGCCGTGAGGTATGCGCTGGACAGATTCAGCATCAGAATAGGGGCTGCGGTACACAGGGTGCTGTACACCAGCAGATAGGCGTAACCGACCCAGGAGATCCCCTTGAAGACGGTGAACAGCGTGCATGGGACCAGGAGGACGGCGAGAATGAGGAATTGCCATAGGGTCCCGGTTATCAAATCCCCGTCACGCTGAGCAAACTTGCGGGCGATGACAAAATACCAACCGAGCAGCAGCCCGGAAAGGAGCGCCAGGCCGTTTCCCAAGAGAATGTTCGGCGAAAGGGCTGTCGTCGAACCGGCGTTGCCGGTATGAGAATGGAGGGCGAACACGCATACGCCCAGGAAACCGAGAATGATCGCCAGTTGGTGAAAGGCGCGGACCCGCTCTCCGAGAAACAGCCACGCCAGCAGGGCCGCAAATAGCGGCGCCGTAAAGCTGAGGGCAATAGCATTCGCCACGGTTGTGAAGAAGTTACTCCACGTGAACGCAGCGTTAACCCCGAAAATGCCCAAAGCCATAATCAGCACGGACTTGAACCGAGCGGAATCAATTCGGAACGTCGCCGGCTTCGAAAGTGCAGAGGCGAAGATTGCCAGACTGAGAAACCCGAGA
>JAGFXI010000411.1 GCA_017861095.1 Deltaproteobacteria bacterium
GATTCGAACCCACTGGACTCCCTTGGCGAGTTTCAAGTACGGTGCTACCGACTATCCCAACGCCCCAGGCTTCGCCTGGCGCCACTCCACTATCAATGCTGCGACTATGCGGCGTTGCGGAGTAGACCACCCGGCCCCACGCCAGCCGACTCCAATGCACGGTGGGCTTCGCGCATCAAAAACAAGTAACGTTCCATGCGGTGGACAGTGCCCACCCTTCTGGCTCTCCAGGCTCCGCATTAGACCGAAGATCTCGCCCTCTACGTATACATGTAAGGAGGGGATGCACGACGGGACGAAATTGCATTCGGGGATTCAGCGTGCTAGGCTGCTCTCGCGCTGCGTTCACTCGAGGGAGATCCGCCTGGCGTGTCCGAACGAGTCCCCCGTTTACACACCCTGTCCGATGAGGAGCTCATGAGCCGGTATGCCGCAGGTGAAGAAGCGGCCTTCGAAATCCTGCTCTCCCGTTATTCCCGGCCCCTCTACAGTTTTCTTTGCCGGTACCTCGGTCGGGCGGACAGGGCGGATGACGTGTTCCAGGATGTCTTCTACGAGGTGATTCGAGCGAGAAAAAGCTACCGGCCGCAGTCTCGTTTCGCCCCGTGGTTGTTTCGCATCGGCCGTAACCGCGCCGTGGATCGGCTCAGGAGAAACGGGCTCCGGGACATGGAATCTCTCGACCGCGCCGCGAACCCGCGGCAGGAAGACGGTGACCCTCGCGTGGACACCATCGCTACCGGGAATCCCGATCCGGAGACGCTGGTCTACGGACGGGAGCTGGGCAATGCCCTGGAGGAAGCCCTTGCCGCACTCCCAGCTGATCAGCGCGAGGTGCTCTGGCTGAAGGAAAAGTCCGGGCTTAGCCTGGCGGAGATCGCGGAAATCACGGGGGTCTCGGAGAACACGGTGAAGAGCAGGCTCCGCTATGCCCTGGAGAAGATGCGGGCGGTACTCGCGCAACAGGGGTTCGAACCATGAACTGCCGGCGTGCAGAGGATATGTTTATCGAGTATCTCTACGGCGAGCTGGAGCCGGATCGGGCCGAGCCGTTGCGAGCCCATCTGGATGAGTGCCTCGCTTGTAGGACCCGTCTCGCGGAGCTTGCGCGGGTGCGGCAGCTGGTGGCCCAGGTCCCGGATGCGGAGCCATCACCCATGGCGATCAACCGGGTGATCGCTCGCGCCAGGGAGGAGGAAGAGCGGACTCGTTCCTTCTGGGGTTTCAGGTGGGTGAAGGTGCTCGCACCCCTCTGCCTGGCCGTTGTGATCGGCGGTTTGGTGGCCTACCAGTTCCGCGCCGGACTCGCCCCGAAGCCCCTGATCTATGCTCCCGCAAAAGAAGAGCATCGTCCGGTGGCGCAGGAATCCCTCCCCGCACCGGGGCCGGCGAAAGAGTCTTCACCCGCGGCCGCCCGGGACGCGGTGAAGCTGGCCGCTCCCGCCCCGTCAAAGCCCGTCTCTCCCAGAGCAGCCCTCCCGCCTTCTCCTGCAGCCGAACCAAGCGCGCGCCAGGCCGCCCCACCTCAGCCTGCCGCTGACTCCGCCGCCTCCCAGGCAGCGGCTCCTGAGGCGTTCACCTCCGGCCGAGGCGAGATACCGCCGCCGGCTGCTCGCCTCTCGGCCGAGCCGGGGGAAGCCGAGCGCCCCGCTGTGGGAGCGGCTCGGGCACCCATGGCGGCGGCCGCCCCACCTCAGGCCAAGGCGGCGGCGCGGGACAAGGCTATGACACCGGCGGCAGGAGAGAAACTGGAAGCGTCAATCCCACGGCTGCTCACGGAGGCGGAAAGGTCTCTCGAGGCCGGACGGTACGGGGAGGCGAGCCAAGCCTTCTCGCAGGCCCTCAAGCTCCTGCGCCCGGGCAAGTCCGATCGTCCTCGGGCCCTCCTCGGCCTGGCCCGGGCACAAGAAGGGCAGAAGGACCTGACCACAGCGATCCAGACCTATCGGGAACTGGCCCAGGAATCGTCGGCCCACCGCGATCTGGCCGAACAGAAGATCCGGGAACTCTCTGCTGAGATCAAGTAACAGGGCCGGATCGGGAACGACGAACATAGTCCGCCGCTACCAGGATCGCCTCCTTCATGCCCACGGCGCTCGCCTTGCCCATACCCGCGATATCGAAGGCGGTTCCGTGATCCACCGAGGTCCGGAGGAAAGGAAGTCCCAAGGTGACCGAGACGGTCCGCTCGAAGTCGACCGTCTTGGCGGCGATGTGTCCCTGGTCGTGATAGAGGGAAAGAACCGCGCTGTATCTCCCTTGCAGGGCCTGGTGAAAGACCGAGTCCGCCGGCACCGGCCCTACCACCCGGTGACCCAGCCGCTGCGCCTCCCGGACAGCCGGCTCGATCTGCCTCACCTCCTCATCCCCGAAGAGGCCATGCTCCCCGCAGTGTGGGTTCAGTCCCGCCACGGCCAAGGTGCCGACGATGACCCCAAGCCGCCTTAGAGCCTCCGAGCACCGCACAATGCGCTGGAGCACCCGTTCCCCGGTCACCAGGTCGCACGCCTGCCGAAGGGATACATGGCGGGACAGGAAAAAGACCCGTAGAGTTCGAACCTGAAACATGGTGAGGGGCTCACGCACGCCCGTGAGCGCGCCAAGAACCTCCGTGTGACCAATGAAATCAACCTTCGCCGCCCTGAGGGATTCCTTGTTGAGGGGCGCGGTGGTCACGGCGTCGACC
>JAGFXI010000412.1 GCA_017861095.1 Deltaproteobacteria bacterium
TAATAGGCAACTCCTCCCTGACAGACCACCCGGCTCGCCACAACCATCACGATATAAAACACCGCGAGAAGGGGGAGAATGACCCTGAACGGCATCCCGTAGTAGCGACACCATGCCGCCAAGCAGGCGACCCCGATCACGAGCCCCCAAAGGGAGAGGCGGCCGGAGAAGTACTCAGCCTCGGCAGGAGCGATCTTGTCAGAGGAGAAGGCCTGCCTCAGCACCTGGGAGATGTGGTGACGCCCGAGCCAGAGGATGAAAACGAAGAAAATGACGGTGGCGCCGATACCCTGGGTCTCTTCTACGCGCGCCAGGGTGGGCCCGAAGGTGGTGCCCAAGGCAGCGGCGGGGACAATGTACCCAAGAACGCTCAAGACTCCGGAAACAAGGCCGCCCAGAAGGTAGAAGAGCCAGAAGCTCAGGGCTATCTGCCGGGTAGTGAGGAAGGCGAAGCCGACAAAGGCGGGATAGAGGTAGATCTTCAGCTTCTGAAAACCCGAGAAAAGCCCATACTTCGGAAAGTAGGGCCCGGCAAGGATGAGGGTGGGAATCTGCGGCACTTCCGGGAAATAGAAGTGTAGGCCATTGACTACATGGAGTGCTGCCGCGGCAAAGAGCCCCAGTAGAAGGAAACGGTCGGCAAAGAAGCGTCCCAGCCGGTGCTCCGCCACCGCTTCCTCCATCATCTGGGGCACCCGGAGGAGGGCGAAGTTCATCTTCTCGTTCGCCACCCATTGCTGGCTGAAGAGATTGACCAGGCAAAGCATGACCCAGTAACAGAGGAGCACGAAGCATCCCCAGGTCATGAGCGGCGGTAGCCAGACACGCCACGGGATGCTTCGGACCACCTCCCACCAGGTCAGATCCCGCCCGCCTTCCAGACCGTTGTACAGCACCTGAATGGCAGCCCTGTCCTGTGGGTACCAGGCCCCGGGGAGAAGGGGCTGGAGCACCTCCTCCCAGCGGTTGCCAACGGTGGCAAACTGATAGGGGGCGGTTATGTTGATAAAGAAGGTTCGCACGAGGCCGGTGTAGGCGATCCCGGAGACAATGACCATGAGCACCCAGATGACGAGGAGCTCCTCCCCGGTGAGCACGGGGGTCGACTCGCGGCGCCGGCCCAGTCCCGCCGCCGCGGTGAGTAGGAGAAGAATCAAAAAGGGAGCCAGCGGAAAATGGCCGCCCGCGAGTGGTGTCGCATCTAGGTAGGCATTGTTGAACGGGGTGATGGCGCAGGTCACTGCCGCCAGGAAAAGGCCCATCACCACCGCTCGCGCTCTGATCCTCTGTCCCATCCCAGGTTTCCGTTTCCACGTCCCGATATATGATTTGGGCGTTCCGCGCTCCTAGCCCCACTCGGCCTTCAAGATCCGGGGGGTTCAGGCTCGCATTCGGGATCTGGACGCGCGGGTGAGGCGACCGGCCCTGCGCGCTGCCAACGGCCTGCTTCTAGCTGCCATCTGCGTGCTGCCCCCTTTCTGCTGCCGGCTGTGCGCTTGTCGCCCCTTGCCCCGCTTCCGAAGTCTCGACCACCATCAGTTTCGCCCCGTAGTGAGATTGCGCCTCCTCGTCCAGGGAGCGCCAGATAAGGAGTTGCTTCCGGAGGTCGGCTAGGAAGGCCTTGCTGATCCGCCTCCAGGCATTGGCCTCCCCCGCCTCCCGGAGGAGGGCGATCTGGATCTCCAGGAAGCGAGGATCATCCGCCGCCGGCTGGAACAGGAGCTCCACTCGCTGCTTCACTCCGAGGTCGAAGGGGGCCAACCACACCCTCGTGGTCAGCTGGACACAGTTCTCATCCCGCGCAACCCCGTCCTCCATGAGCGCCGGTCGGTTGGTTGGACAATGAAAGCCCACAGAGATGTCATCGGTTGAGAAGAGCCCATGAGAGACATCCTGATGGGCTAGGTAGTAGTCCCGCAGGAAGGCGCCGATTCCCCGCTGTTCCCGGTACTTCATGAGGAAGGGCAAGGTGAGGACGAGTTGGTTACCCCGGGGCTCCGGCAGCGTCCAGGCTCGATTCACGTCCGGGATGGCGATGGCCGCCGCCACCCGGGAGGGATAGAGCACCGAGACCAGCACAACCGCCATGATCAGAACCATCGCGGCCAAGCCGGCCAAGGACGAGTAGTTGACCGTGACACCTCGCCAGAGCGGAGTGGCGGCAAAAAGGCTGGCGGCGGTCTGCGCCACCAGGTAGCCGAGGACGGTGCTCAGGACGGCGAAGGCGAGGGACTCGGCGATGAAGAGAAAGGAGACATGGGAGGGCGCCAGACCCACCGAGGTATACACCTGGATCTCCCGCTTTCGCTCGTACACGCTGCTGATCATGGTGTTCAAGACGATAAGGGCTGAGATGAGGATGGGAATGAGAATGTTTGGTACGCCGCTGTAGCTCAGGGCGTCGGTGACCTGGTACATGAAGACGCCGTCGGCTTCGCCGCTGAAGATGGTGAGGCCGAAGCGTTCGGCCAAGTGTCTGGCCGCCCCCCGCGTCGCCTCCTCTGAATCGAGGTGCACCGCCACCCCTTCGAGGCTCCCCCCCAGGGCCATTACCGTTTCGTAAGGCACAATGACGACGAGGTCGGCGGGCAGGTGCTGGTAGCGCCCCTGGATCATCTGGATGTCCTCGCCGGACTCGATGGCCTCCGCCTCAACCTCGGTGATCTCCACCGCCGCCTCGCT
>JAGFXI010000413.1 GCA_017861095.1 Deltaproteobacteria bacterium
CATTTTCTCCGTGCAGTACCATCCCGAAGCCTCGCCCGGCCCCCACGACGCCCGCTACCTCTTCGACGATTTCTTCGCCCTCATGGCCGGCAAGCAGCCCTAGCCCGCATTATGTACGAGACGCCGTCGCGAGATTGTGGAGATGGTCGGGCCACCGGGCAACCACAGGGGCTCGGACCTGAGGCGTACTTGTTCAGTACGTCGCAAGGTGCGAGACCCGAGGACGCCCGGAAGGACGGCCATATCCGCGGTCGCAGCAGGTGGTTCGTGCATAATGCGGGCTGGCGCGGAGAGATGGAGCAGTGAGGGAAAGGGTGTATCTCGCCCTTGACGGGGGGAGCGGATTGCACGATCATACCTCCCCGACGGTGGGTTCCTCGCAACAGGCATCCTCATCGGAACTAACGTACTGAATCTATATCCTCCTCATCGGCTCTGGACCGATCATCATCAGCCAGGCGTGCGAGTTCGACTACTCCGGCACCCAGGCGTGCAAGGCCCTCCGCGAGGAAGGCTACGAGATCGTCCTCATCAACAGCAACCCTGCCACGATCATGACCGACCCGGAGATGGCGGACCGGACCTACCTCGAGCCCATCACTCCCGAGTGCGTGGCTAAAGTGATCGAGCGAGAGAGGCCGCAGGCGCTCCTTCCCACCCTCGGAGGTCAGACCGCTCTGAACGTGGCTGTGGCCTTGGGTGAGATGGAAGTTCTCGACAAGTACGGCGTGGAGGTGATCGGAGCCTCGCTTCCGGTGATCAAGAAGGGGGAGGATCGAGAGCTCTTTCGCGCCGCCATGGAGCGGATCGGCCTCAAGGTTCCCGCCAGCGGCTTCGCTCGTTCCATCCAGGAGGCGCGCCAGGTCGCCAACGAGATCGGTTTCCCCATCATCATCCGCCCCTCGTTCACCCTGGGAGGGACCGGGGGCGGCGTGGTGTACAACCGCGAGGATCTCGACGAGGCGGTGCGCCGCGGCCTCGACGCGAGCATGATCGGGAGGATCATGCTGGAGGAGTCGGTGCTCGGCTGGAAGGAGTTCGAACTCGAGGTCATGCGCGACCACATGGACAACGTGGTCATCATCTGCTCCATCGAGAACTTCGACCCTATGGGGGTTCACACGGGAGACAGCATAACGGTGGCGCCCGCCCAGACCCTCACCGATCGGGAGTACCAGGTGATGCGGGACGCCTCCATCGCCGTCATGCGGGAGATCGGGGTGGAGACCGGGGGCTCCAACATCCAGTTCGCCATCAATCCCGAGAACGGAGAGATGGTGATCATCGAGATGAACCCTCGGGTATCGCGCTCTTCCGCCCTCGCCTCCAAGGCAACGGGGTTCCCCATCGCCAAGATCGCCGCCAAGCTCGCCGTGGGCTACAGCCTGGATGAGCTGGCCAACGACATCACCCGGGAGACCCGGGCGTCCTTCGAGCCGACCATTGACTACTGCGTCGTCAAGATCCCGCGCTGGACCTTCGAGAAGTTCCCTCTCACCCCCGATTTTCTGACGACGACCATGAAGTCGGTGGGCGAGACCATGGCGATCGGCCGCACCTTCAAAGAGGCCCTCCAGAAGGCGGTCCGCTCCCTGGAGGTCGGCCGCCACTCCCTGGCGAGCGGCCTCCCGCCCGGCTTCGCCCGCGATCCCGAGACCCTGAACCGCATCCGCCAGAGGCTGAGAGAGCCCAACTCAGAGCGGCTCTTCTACCTCAGCGCCGCTATGGAGGCGGGCATGGATCTCGAGGAGATCCATCACCTCACCCGGATCGACCCCTGGTTCCTCAACAACGTCAGGCAGATCCTGGATTTCGAAGCCGGACTGCGGGAGCAGCCTCTGACCGATGACCTCCTCAGGGAGGCGAAGAGCTGGGGCTTCTCCGACCGGCGGCTTGCGGAGCTCACCGGCACCGACGAGGGGAGCGTCAGGGAGCGACGCCTCCAGGCCGCGATCGTTCCGGTCTACAAGCTGGTTGATACCTGTGCCGCCGAGTTCGAGGCCTACACCCCCTATTACTATTCCACCTACGAGACCGAGTGCGAGGCAAGACCGAGCCAGCGCCGCAAGGTGGTGATCCTCGGGGGCGGACCGAACCGCATCGGCCAGGGGATCGAGTTTGACTACTGCTGCGTGCACGCCTCCTTTGCCCTCCGGGAGATGGGGATCGAATCCATCATGGTGAACTCCAACCCGGAGACGGTGAGTACCGACTACGATACCTCGGACAAGCTCTACTTCGAACCCCTGACCCTGGAAGACGTCCTTCACATCATCGGGCGGGAGCAGCCGGAGGGGGTCATCGTCCAGTTCGGCGGTCAGACGCCCCTCAACCTGGCTGTGCCGCTCGCCCGGGCCGGGGTGCCCATCCTCGGGACCAGCCCGGACAGCATCGATCGGGCCGAGGATCGGGAGCGCTTCCAGGTCCTGGTAAGGAAGCTCGGGCTGCGGCAGCCGGAGAACGCCATCGCCTTCAGCGCACCGGAGGCCCTGAAGGCAGCGAAGGCGATCGGCTACCCCGTGCTGGTCCGGCCCTCCTACGTCCTTGGCGGCCGGGCCATGGAGATCGTCTATGACCCGAAGACCCTGGAGGCGTATATCAAGGAAGCGGTCCAGGTCTCACCGGGCCACCCCATCCTGGTGGACAAGTTCCTGAAGGATGCCATCGAGATCGACGTGGACGCCATCTCCGACGGCACGACCACCGTGGTGGGCGGCATCATGGAGCACATCGAGGAGGCGGGTATCCACTCGGGGGATAGCGCCTGCGTGCTCCCGCCCATCAGCCTGTCACGGGACCTCATCGAGGAGATCAGGGCCCAGGCCCTTGCCCTGGCGCGAGAACTTCAGGTCGTGGGGCTCATGAATATCCAGTTCGCCATCAAGGACAATCTTCTCTATGTCCTCGAGGTGAACCCGAGAGCCTCCCGAACCATCCCCTTCGTGAGCAAGGCGATCGGCGTTCCCCCCTTCGTGAGCAAGGCGATCGGCGTTCCGCTGGCGAAACTGGCCACCAAGGTGATGCTCGGGACGACGCTCGAGGAACTCGGTTTCACCCGGGAGGCGAGACCGCGCCACCTCTCGGTCAAGGAGGCGGTGTTTCCCTTTATCCGCTTCCCGGGTACGGACATTCTCCTGGGCCCGGAGATGAAGTCCACCGGCGAGGTCATGGGGATCGACATGTCCTTCGGCATGGCCTTCGCCAAGTCTCAGTTTGCGGCGGGATATTCACTGCCCAAGGGGGGCTCGGTCTTCATCAGCGTTCGCGACGAGGACAAGAAGGCCATGGTGCCGGTGGCAAAGATCTTCCGGAAACTCGGATTCGTCATTTACGCCAC
>JAGFXI010000414.1 GCA_017861095.1 Deltaproteobacteria bacterium
GTTCGTCACCTTCCTTCCCCTTCACGCTCACAATCGGAACCTTACTCTGGGGCAGATCGGCCTAGTCTTTGCCGTTCAGGGTCTATGTAATGCCTTGTCCCGGATTCCCTTTGGTCACCTGAGCGATCGGGTAAATTCCCGGGAAAGGCTCGTCCTTCTCGGTCTCCTCGGCTTCTCGGTCTCACTGGTGGGGTTTGCTCTGTCGGAACGGACGTGGCAGTTTGACTGGTGGGCGGCGATGTTCGGGATCAGCATGAGCCTCGCCTTCACCTCGGTCGCTGCGCTCATTGCTGAGGCGGTACCGCCCGAAACGCGGGGTCTCGCCATGGGCGGCTACAACACGAGCATCTACTTCGGCATGATGGGGAGCTCGGCGCTCATGGGGAGTGTGATTCAACGGGCCGGCTTCGAGGTGAGTTTCGTCCTCGCCGCCCTTGTCAACCTCGGCCTCACCGGCGTCTTTCACCTGCTCATGAAGGACTTTTCACCCCGGCGTGGTTAGCCCGCTTAAGGGACGTGGCCCCAGGCCTTTAGCTGCTCCCAGATGCGCTCCATCTCGGGGCCGGGGTCGGGGTGGTCCGG
Source organism: Deltaproteobacteria bacterium (assembly GCA_017861095.1). Lineage (GTDB taxonomy): Bacteria > Desulfobacterota > Syntrophobacteria > BM002 > BM002 > JAGFXI01. Next base: position 583 of record JAGFXI010000414.1, read on the forward strand.
GTGCCAGCGGATGACCTGGACGGCTGGCCCGCGCGGCGCCCAAATACGCGGATCGGTTGGCCCGAAAAGGGCGATGGTTGGCACGCCGCACGCGGCGGCAAGATGGGTGATTCCGGAGTCGTTCCCGATATAGAGAGCAGCATGGCGCATGATGCCTGCCAGGAGCCCAAGGCGGAGATTGTGGAAGGGGATGAGGGGAGAGAGATCCAGGCCCTGGTGCAAACGCCGGAGGATCTCATCGTCTGCCGGACCCCGAATCAACCCGAGACGGAGCCCGGGCTGCTCCAGGAGCCCGCGGATGAGAGTAATCCAGCCTGCCGGAGCCCAGATCTTCTCCCTGCCGCCGCTTCCCGGATGAATGAGGACCAGGCGCTGCTCCGGCTCGGGGAGGTGCTCTACCAGAGCTGCGGCCTCGATCCCATCCTCAGGGGTCGGAGCGATGACGGAGGGAGGAGGCGGAAGGGCGGGCACTCCGAGCGCGGTCAGTTGTCGGCACTGGTATTCGGGCACCGAGAGATCATTGCCGTGGTCGGGGAAGGGATCGATCCGGTGGCTGGGTGCCTGGAGGATGGCGGCAAGGTTTTCGGCGAGGCTCTGGCTCGACGGCCGGCCGAAGACAAAGATCCCCGTAAGCGGCGGGGAGATGCCGAAAGATTCGCAAACTATTCTTCCCCTTTCCATATAGAGAGGAACCCACTGGCTCGAGCGGCAGTCGAGCACCGTCCCCAGGTAAGGACGACCACGGATGATTTCCAGGGTGCTCGGATTTGCGAGGAAAGTGAACCGTGCCCGGGGGAAGGCGTTGTGTATGGCCTCAACGGCCGGGAGGGAGAGAATGAAGTCGCCGAGGGCGCCCTGGTTGACGACGAGCAAGGAGGTCATGAAAATCGCCGGACGGTAGGAGACGGAAACGGGAGACCTTCGCCCTCACCGTGATTCGCCCCGGCGGGAGGCGCTTTTTCGGGCGGACCAGCGTCGGATCGCACCAACTACCCCGGACGGTTCCTCCCGTTTCGGTGGATTTTCCCCGCCGCTGGCGGCCCGTACCCGCTCCGTGCCGCCGCTGGCAGCGATGGCTGCTTTCAGACACTCGCGAAGATACGTGCAGACGCGGCACCTGTCTCGGGGCTGGATGATCCCGTTTTCATCTCTCGGCATGCATTCTTCGGGGATCCCGAAGCAGGGCGGTTTGGTATCAGACATCTCCGTTTCTCCGCGAGGACAGCCGGGCGGGATTTCGGGTGGAGTGGAGGCGACGAGGCCTACTCGATGATCTCCAGCACCACTCGCTTCTTGAGCTTGGTGGAGGCGGCGTGGAGAATGGTTCTCATGGCCTGGGCGTTTCGCCCTTGTTTCCCGATAATCTTACCGAGGTCTTCCTTGGCGGTTCTCAATTCGATCACTGAGGTCTGCTGGCCGCAGATCTCGTTGACGTGTACCTGATCCGGATGTTCGACGAGAGCTTTAGCCATCACTTCGATGAGTTCTTTCACCGCAACCACCTCCGTTGTAACTCCCAGGAGCCGACGAGTTCGTCCATTAGCGCGATGCCACCTGTTGCAGCGAGAACGGCGAGGGCGTCAGTGCTGTCGCGCAGGTGCCAGTTCGAACGCAATACCAGTTTCGAAAACGTGCGGTGAACCAGGGAATATCATGTAGATTAACTATATGTAGGTCACGATGGGGGAGTCAAGTCCTTTTTGCTGAGGACGACGCCCGTGAGAGGCCGTATCGGTCGCTAGCAGGATGGTGGAAAACTCTGCCTGAGTGCTACTGCCAGCGCGAGTCCGGGTAATCTCGTCGGCAAGGTCGCCACGCCACGGCGTGGTCGCACCATGAATAAGTCTCTGGTGTTCCGGCCCATAGTCGATTGCAGGCGCAATATTCGGGAAGGCTTTTTCGAGGACCAGGGATTAAGAGGTGGCTCCGCATGCGCCTTGCCTCAGAGATCACCCGGTCTCCGGTATCTCGTGCACAATACGGTTCACTTAAGGCATCACTCGGGGGAAATCCCCCCTCACCGGCTGTCCGACAACTGTCCTTCCTAGCTCCCTCGCCCCCATTTGGGGGAGAG
>JAGFXI010000089.1 GCA_017861095.1 Deltaproteobacteria bacterium
GCACCGGGTGGCTATCGAATAAATCGGGTTGTACTTCCCCACCCCACTCCTGGCGGCAGTCGGGGGTGGGGTTTTTCGTTACGAAGGCGTGTGCTGTTCCGTCAACGACCCGGGTAGGCTATTATGATTTTGGGATTGGGTCCTCATTCCCCTCCTCGGATCGATCTTGTCCGGCAAGAACCTCAGCGTCGTGACCTCCCTCCCCCTTTCTCTCCTTTTCCGGAGTTGGGGGGTGCTCGCCTAGGGCATTCCCGTCACCTTCTACGAGGCGCTCAGAATCCGGCTGCACATTTACAGGGAGGCTTACGCACCAGGCGAGCATAGCCTCTGCTGGAGGGTCGGCAGCGCCTTCGCCAAACTTTGTGTGACGGGGTGGGTGACGTCGACACTATCTGGTTCAGAGGGTCGAACTTTTCTCTCACCTTGAGAGATGGGTTCAAGAGGTTGGGGGCATTTAAGGGCTACACAATAAGAGATGAGTCTGGCGATTAGGGAATGGCTTCTCCACACCACAAGATTTTCTGCGGGGCTCCGATCTCTCAGGAATTATGGTTCTCCCGCGGGATCACCCTCCGAGTTCCCAACAAGGTGATTTCGTCTATCCCCGACTGGCAGGGAAGGAAGGCGACCCATGCGGCGGCAGTGATGCCGATCCAGCCGTTCATACTCTGCGCGTTGGCTTGAAGTGGCTTTCCAAACCATCTCTTCAGAACAAGTCTTATGGAAACCACCATTGTTGACCGCCAAAATGCGACCATGGAGACCAATTCCGGGCATTTCTGATTAGCAAGTTGCTGAAAAACAGTTGTCGTTGAGAGATCTTCGCCTCGTTGGGAGGCTGACTCCGGTCCTGCCTCTCGCTGGGCGGACCGCCATCATCGTCGACGACGGGCTCACAACCGGCGCCTCCATGCGGGCGGCGGTCCGCCGCCGTGCGCGGCTGGCGACCGGCACGAATGGTGGTCGCCGTTGCCACCGCCCCTCCGGGCACGTGCGACTCTCTGGGGCGGGAGGTAGATGAAGTGGTCTGCCTCCTCAAACCGTGCCGGTTTAGAAGCGTCGGTGCCTGGTACGAAGACTTTTCCCAGACTACCGACGAAGCGGTTCAGCGCCTGCTCCAGCAGGCCTCCCACCGCCTCGATCCCGGAATTGGCCCACCGGCACACAGTCTCTAGTCGAGGCCCACCACGAAGCTTCTATCTCTGCCCCCGTTGCGCCACCGCCCCGTCCCTTCCTTCACTCGCCTTCGCCAGGACGCCTCGTGCGGGAAGCACCGGAAGGTTTACTTGGTTGCTCCCATGGTGAAACCCGCGATGAAGCGGTCCAGGAACAGGCTGTAGACGACGGCCACCGGAATGCTTGAGATCAAGGCGGCGGCCATGAGAGGTCCCCAGCGGAAAACGTCTCCCCGCACCAGCTCGGTGGGCACGCCGATGCTTACCGTCTTGTGGGCGGAGACCGAGATGAAAGCTAGGGCGTAAATGAACTCCTGCATGCTGAGAGTGAAGGCAAAGATCACAATGGTGAGGATGCCGGAGGTGGAAAGGGGGAGGACCACCCTTACCATGGCGCCGATCCGGGTGCACCCGTCGATGAGCGCCTGCTCCTCGATGTCACGCGGTATTGACTTGAAGAACCCCATCAAAAGCCAGGTGCAGAAGGGGATCGTGAAGGTGGGGTAGACGAGAATGAGAGACCAGAGGCTCTCGCCGAGTTTGAGAAACGAAATGACGCGGGAGAGAGGGATGAAGAGGAGCGTGGGCGGCACAAGATAGGTGAGAAAGATGCCGACGCCGAGGCTCTCGCCCCACCGGCCGGCCAAGCGCGTCAGACTGTACGCCGCCGGGATTGCTATCACCAGCGTGATCAGAACCACGGCTCCACCCACGAGGAAGGTATTCACGACGTATTTCATGAAAAGGGTTTGCCCGAAGAGCAGCCGCACGTGCTCCAGCGTGGAGGGCTCGTTGAAGAGGAACGGGTTGCTCTCGGGGTTGAAGAGGTCGTGATCCCGCTTGAAGGCGGTAATCAGCATCCAGTAAAAAGGGAAGGCACCGAAGCAGATGAAGAACAAGGCGGCAGCGTAGATCGCGCCCTTTTTCCGCAGAGCTCGCAGGTCTTTCATCAGCTTACCTCCGCTCGGCGTGCCACTAGGAGTATGAGAGTGGTCACCCCCGCCAGAGCGGGAAAGAAAAAGAGAGCAACCGCCGCGCCCTGGGCCAGGTCTCCCGCTTCGATCCCCTTGAAGAAGGCCCAGCTCGCCAAAACCTGGGTGCTGTTGACCGGCCCGCCCCTTGTGAGCACGTATACGACGGTCATATCCGTGAAGGTGAAGACGAAGCCGAAGAGGAAGGCGATACTCATGACGGGAAGGAGCATGGGCATGATCACCTGGAACAGACGGCGCCAGAAGCCGGCGCCGTCTACCTGGGCCGCGTCGAGAATATCCCTGGGAATAGCCGTAAGGCCGGCGAGAAGGATCACCGTCGCCAGAGGGAGGATCCGCCAGGTCTGGACCAGGATCACGGAGGCCATGGCCAGAAAGGGTCGGCCCAGCCAGTAGAGGTTCGGCTCCGAGCCGAGGAGCGCCTCGGGACCGCCGAGGAGTCCGAGGCTCCGGGCAATCCAGTCGATGGGGCTGAACACGGAGTCGAAGATCCACAGCCAGCCGATGGCGCTCAGAGAGATGGGGGCGGTCCAGGGAAGGAGGATGAGAAATCGCACCAGACGCTTCCCGGGGAAGTCTTCCATGAGGACCAGTGCCAGGATCTTGGCGAGGACGAGAACCAGGACTTGGGAAGCCAGGGTGAAGACAAAGGTGTTCTGCAACGCCTTGAGGAAGACGGGATCCCGAAGGACAAGGCCGAAGGTTCGCAGCCCCACGAGGCGAAGGGCCGGATCCCCGGTGGTGGCGTCGCTCAGGCTGTAGACGATGGCGAGGACAAAGGGAAACCCTATCAGGGCGACAACGTAGAGGACGGCGGGTGCGATCATGACTGTGGCGAGGAGGCGCTCCTGCTCCCACACGTAGCGGAGGCTGAAAACCGGTGCCTGCTCCACACCTTCCATTTTACCCTCCCACGCCGGACACCCGGCGGAGAAGCATGCCCGTATTTCGGTCAAACAGTTTGATCCCTAGGCGCGGTACGGCAAAGATGTAGGTTTTCCCCGCCTCCAGCGAAACCCTGATGTTCGGGGCAAGCCTGGAGACCACCCTCCCGTTCCTCGACTGAAATGCCATGTTGCCGTAAACCAGCCGCTCCGCTCCCAGGTTCTCGACCCAGGTGACCTCGAACTGGAATCGCTCTACGTCCTCCTCCTCCCGCCCCTCGATTGGGAGAAAGTCCTCGGGCCGGAACCCCATCAGCACTTCCCCCTGTTCCACCAGATTCATGGGCGGCGAGCCGACGAAGGTGGCCACAAAGGTGTCGGCCGGCTCCCAGTAGACTTGGAGGGGCGTGCCGATCTGTCGCACCCTGCCCTGATCCATCACCACGATCCGATTGCCGAGTCCCATGGCCTCCACCTGATCGTGGGTCACATAGATGGTGGTGATGCCGATCCGCTTCTGAAACGTCTGGAGCTCTTCTCGGGCGCTGGCCCGGAGCTTGGCGTCCAGGTTGGAGAGGGGCTCATCCAGGAGAAAGACGGTCGGCATGCGGACTATGGCCCGGGCCAGGGCAACCCGCTGGCGCTCGCCGCCCGAGAGCTCTCGCGGCTTGCGCTCGAGCAGCCTGTCGATGCCGAACAAGCCGGCCGCCCAGGCCACCTTTTCCTGGATGGCATCCCGGTTCATGTTCTGGGTGCGCAGCGGGAAGGAGATGTTCTCGAAGACGGTCATGTGAGGGTAGAGGGCGTAGCTCTGGAACACCATGGCGATGTTCCGCGCCCGGGGCGGTAGCCCCGTCACCTCCCGGCCGCCGATCAAGACCTCGCCCCGGGTCGGTCTCTCGAGCCCGGCGATGATGCGAAGCAGTGTAGTCTTGCCGCAGCCGGACGGCCCGAGGAGCACGAGAAACTCGTGCTTCCGCGTCGCCAGGTTCACATTGTCAAGGACCTTCACCTCACCGAAGTACTTGGTAATCCCTGTGACTTGCACCTGTGCCATCGGCTCTCTTTCCTCCAACCAAGCGCTGCCACTCTTCCCCGGCAGAGTCTCCACACACCTCGAGGCCACTTACCGGGGAAAGGGCTCCCTTGCCGTCACACCTTCCCCCCGATCAGCCCCCGATTCCGCCATTGGCTGAAGATTTTCTTGATCTGCACCTCCGCCTCAGCCACCGCCTCGGCGGGCTTCATGCCCTGCGCGGCCTTCGCAAGCATGTTAGGCAGGATGAAGGTGCCGAACACCTCTCCTACCGCCGGGCTGGCCGGCCCGGGATACCCCACATTGGCGCTCCATTCCATGGCCCCTTTTAGGGGGGCAAGCTTTCCCTTCGCTTCTCCCTCGATGCGGAACGGGTCGTCCTCGAACCAGGCTTTGTGCAGGTCCCGCGCCGTCCGTACCCCCGGTACGGGCGGGTAGCCGCGCGACCCCGAGGGGACCGGACCGTCGAAGAAGGCCGGAGAGTTATAGAGCTCGCTCGCGTACATAGCCTGATCGTAGTTCGCCACGAGATGGAGGAGGAACTCCTTAGCTATGTCTGCGCTCTTGGAGTACGAGGGGATAATGTAGACGTAGATCACATGCTCGCTGCTCCACCTCGTGCCTCTCGGCCCTTTGAGGGCGGGCACGAAGAAGATGTCCTTGGCGATCTCCGGAACCTGCTTCTGGGCCGAGCGGTAGGCGGAGATGGAGTTCAGGATGTAGGAAGCCCTGCCCGCGATGAGGGCCTGATTGTTGGAGACCGGCGTCCAGGAAAAGACCTCTGGGACCATCGCCACCTTGTAAAGCCTTGCCATGTACTCCACTGCCTCCACGGCCCGCGGATTGTTGATCGTCACGTTCTCCTGCGCGTCCTGGATCGAGGTGTCGAAGGACCAAAGGAGCGCCCACGCCGCCATGGTGGAGTCGAGTTCCTGCGACAGGCCGATCCCGAGCTGGATCCCGAGCTCCTTCTTGATCCTTCCCCCGAAGGCCACCAGATCTTCCCAGGTCTCCGGCCCATCGGGCTTGCCCACTTTCGCCCACAGGCTTTTCCGGTAGTTCCCGGGGTCGATGGTCCAGCCGTGGGAGAAGCCGTAGTACTTCCTGGTATGAGGGTTGTATGAACTCAGAGTGCTCACGGGCAGCTGCTTGCCGAACCGCCGCTGCGCCTCCTGGTTGATGTCGGTGAGGTCCAGGACGCTCGGCTCGAACTGCGCCGGCGGGGATATCCATTCAATGAGGTCGTGCCCCTCGCCCGCGGAGATCTCGGCGGCGGTGCGGGCGGGGATCTCCGCAAGACCTATGTGATCCAAGGTCACCTTCACGTTCTTGGCCTCGCCCCACTGCTGCGCGAAGCGGTCGAACCACTCGGTGTCGTACCTGGGGACAAAGTGGGACCATTGGAGGATTCTTAGGGTCTTCTCGGCCGCCCGGGCGCGGCGGGGGCTGATGAGGTCAGCGCCGAGCCCCGCAGCAAGTAAGCCTGCTCCCGCATGTTTGATGAATTCTCTCCTGGTGATATCTTTGCGTTGCTTTGCCTTCATGGCGCGTTCCTCCGCTCCACTGCCGCCCACGCGGCAGGAGCTCCAGCGTTCCAACGAAGCTCGGTAGGGTCGACGTGCCCGCTCCGCCGCCGGGGTGCGTGGCTGTTCGCTGTTTCCGACTCCCCTGTGGAGGAGTCCATGTACGTTCCAGTTCGGCTCTCCTCAGGATGAAGACGAGCAAGAACTTTACAGTAATAAGACCACTTCCCTTGCCAAGCGGCAACGGGGAGCGTCTATTGCAGCCTGCAGAGCGACTCCGTCCGGTTTCCGCCCACGGGAAGGCGGATGGGTTTTGTTCTCCCCCCGGGAGGTACTGCAGTGAAGACAGGGCAATCCGCCCCGTGGGGGACAGAGCAACGCTCGAAGGTGCAGCTGCCGATCACGACCGAGGCGATGCCCGATGTCGTCGCCCGGCCGAGGAAAGGCGAACTCGGAGACTTCCCCGAACAGACATCGCCCGAAGCGAATATCCTCCGGCTGGTCGGGCAGGTCATCATCCAGAAGTACGCCCCGCCGGGGATACTCGTAGACGCGAAGTTCAGCGTACTCGATTTTCATGGAGATACGAACAAGTCCTTGAAACCTCCCCAAGGAGAGGCCACCTGCGATCTCCTGCGGATGAGCTACGTGGAGGAAGAGGGGATACTTTAGTTGTGCACCGATCAAAGGACGGCGCGGAGTGGAAGGTCTTCCACACCCTGCAATGGCTGGCGGCCAAATGTGCTCAGGTCCCCAATGAGGGAGAGCAGAGGGTCCCCTGCTACGGCGACTACAGTAATGTTTCCCGACGCAAACGGAACAAGTAGAACCAAGACGGCTCATCGCGTGTGCACCCTCGCGGCTGATGTATCAAAGAAAAGGTGCCAGAAGAACCGAACCAGGCTGATTCGGAAAATCTGCGAGGTCGATCTCCTGGTAGCGCGGCGTGGATTGGCGCAAGCAGGAAGGTTGGCCACCTTGTGGATTTCCTCCTTGCTAATGCCGGGCGTAAGCACTCTGACGGTCCCTCGAAGCGAAGCGGCTCGCCTCGGGAAGTTGCCTTTGCTTGATTATGGAGATGGTGGTGATTATTCTTGATTCGGTTGGAAGGGGGCGAAAGCTATGAACGCCCGAGCATGCTGCGATGCGAGGCATGGGATGACCTACTGTGAGGAACACTGCATCCTGATTGCCGAGGATAAGGTAACGGAGGAGCGTCCCAATTGGATGAGAGAGACCTTGGTAGCAAGACTTCTGTCCTTCCAGCATCGCCTGAATCCACTGCACGTTTACTGCCGTCTCTTAGATAGAGGCATAAGTAGGAAGCTGGCCATGTCGGCGAGCAAGACCTACGAACTTCTTCTGTTTGTCTGGTTGAGTTTCCTTGTCAAGACCCTGATTCATTTCCGCCTTCTGCTTACGCATCAGGGTTTGAATAGGAAGAAGGCTCCCACCTGTCCTCGCCCTCCTTGCTCTTGACCCGGTACTTATCCGCCTGTCAACAATTCGATACCCGGAAACTAACCCGTGAATCTTTTTTCGATTTTACCCATCGCGTTGACGCGTGCCATCCACGGAGTTAGCGTCCCAAGAGAGCCCCTCTTTGGATATGGACAGCATTGGGGAATACTCGTGTCAGGGTGCGCAGTAATGGAGCGACAATAGCATGACGACACTAATCAACCTTTTTGACTATGAGC
>JAGFXI010000090.1 GCA_017861095.1 Deltaproteobacteria bacterium
GGTGCTCATGGGAGGATAGACGTTCTGGTCGGACCCTCTGACACGGTAGCCCGCCTCCTGGAGCATGGCGGCCAGCGTTCCCATGCCGGTGCCGCAGATACCCATGAGGTGGATGGAATGAACGGGCCGGTCGACGCGTGGTTGGGTCGTTGGATCCATGGCAGGTATTCTTACTCTCCCTCGAAGAAAAGATGGCTCAAGGTGCAAGGCGTACGGCATAAGGATCACGCTGCAAACCTCGTGCCTTGCACTCGCGCGGCCTTGGCCCACCATTGGCGGCCGGGAGGCTGCCCCTCCTTTCTTCCCCAACGGCGGCCTTACGCCTCCTCACCCGAATTCTTCCATCACCGCATCGTGGAGCACGGGCCGGAAGGCCTTGATCTTCTCGTTTGCCCTCGTGGGATGGATGCGGTTGGTGAGAAGAACCACCGCGAGCTTGCGCCGAAGATCCAGCCAGAAAGAGGTCCCGGTGAACCCGAGGTGGCCGACGGTCTCCGGCGAGAAATGGCTTCCGGCGCTGGAGCCCACGGCAGCCGGAGTGTCGAAACCGAGGGCCCAGGTGCGAGTCGGCTCAGGATATGCCCGGCGGAGGAACTCCTCCAGCCGTTCAGGCGCCCAGGGAAGCCCCGCACCTATCCCGCCGCGGGTCCTGAGGATCGCATCCAGAAGGCGGCCGACATCCGCTGCGGCGCCGAAGAGGCCGGCCTGACCAGCCACACCGCCCATCACATAGGCGTTCTCGTCGTGGACCTCGCCGCTCAGCACTCGACCGCGCCAGGGGCACTGCTCCGTGGCGGCAAAATCCCGGGGATCTCGTAGAGTGGTCTGCTGCAGAGGACGGTACGAGAGGGTGGGACAGCCAAGGGGCTCGTACAGATGCTCCCGCGTAAACCGGTGTAAGTCCGTCGCCGTCTTCTCCTCCATGATCCACTCAATGAGAAGGAACCCCAGGTCGCTGTATAGGCTCCCCTCTCCCGGTGCGTGCTCCAGAGGCTCCTCGAGGAGCAACTCGTGGAGTCGTCTCTTGCGGTTCGCCTGGGGGAGCTTCGCGAGTTCCAGGTAGTAAGGCTTCCAGGCGGGGAACCCGGCCGAGTGAGAGAGGAGCTGCCGCAAGGTCAGGGCCGCCTTATCTCTCGGAATGGATCGACGCGCAAGAAGGTCGGCGAGGGGGGCATCCAGATCGAGGTTGCCCCGGCTCACTACGATAAGGACCGCCAGGGTCGTCGCCAACGGCTTGGTGAGCGAGGCGAGATCGAAGATGGTGTGCGCGGTCATGGGCCGCGGCGTGGGGAGGAGGGCGGCATTCCCCGCTGCCTGGAACAAGAGGCGATGCCCGGCGCGGCTTACCAGAAGAACCGCGCCCGGAAAGACGCCGTCGGCGACTGCCCCGTGGAGGAGATCGAGGATCCGTCTTTCGCCGTTCATGGAGCTGTTGCCGCCTGGTGGTAGGTGAGGAGGCCGGCCTCGGCGTCCAATGTGGCGGTGAGGCCGAGGGGGAGGGTGACATTGCGGCTCCCGTGGCCTACGGGGAGACCGGCGAGGACAGGGAAGCTGAAGGGCCCGAGTCGCTCTGTGAAGAGGTCGAGGAGATCCCCAGGGGAGCCGCAGTCGATAAAAGTTCCCACCATGAGCCCGGCGATTACGGCGAGGAGTCCAGCCTGGATGAGGTGGGTCAGCATGCGATCGATCCGGTAGAGCGCCTCGTTCCGATCCTCGATGAAGAGGAGGGCTCCCTTGAGGAGCGGGAAGAACCTCGTCCCAACGAGATGAGACAGCATGGTGAGGTTTCCGCCAAGGACCGGGCCCGCAGCCTTCCCGGGTCTCAGGCAGACCGGTTCTGCAACCTGCACGGTCACAGGCTCATCTCCGTTGAGAGCATGCCAGAAGGAGGCGAGGCTTTCCTCGTCACTCGTCGGAAGCGTCGAGATGGTGGGGCCGTGGAAGCAGACGACGCCGGCGTGGCGACAGCACGCGGCAAGGAGCGCCGTAATATCGCTAAATCCCACGAGTGCCCGAGGCGAACGGCGGAGAAGGGCGTAGGGGAGCCGCGGCAGGATGCGCATGGAGCCGTAGCCGCCGCGGGTGCAGAAGAGGGCCTTGAGTGTCTCATCGGCGAAGGACTCACTGAGCCGGGCGGCACGCTCTTCGTCGTTTCCGGCCAGGTAGCGAAGGTGATATTCGGTTCCGGCGTCCGCCTTGACCTGGAGCCCGAAGCTTTCCAGCACGGCGCAGCCGGCCCTGAGCTCCTCGGCAGGGCAGGGGCTCGCCGGGGTCACGACGCCCACCCGGTCTCCTGGTCGAAGTCTGGGCGGTTTGAGCAGCTTTCGCATGGGAGGTGTTCTCGAGACTAGGAACGGCGGCGACGGGTCGGTTTCTTCTCCTCCGACCGGTTCCGCTCGAAGATAATCTGGAGGCCTTCCAGGGTAAGGCTGTCGTCCACGAGCTGGATCTCCCCGGACTCGTCGGCGATCACCCGCGCCAGACCGCCCGTCGCTACCACCATCGCGTCCAGGCCCAGTTCCTTCTTGATCCTCCTTACGATACCGTCCACCAGGCCGGCATAGCCATAGATGATTCCGGCGTTCATGGCGCTGATCGTGTCTTTGGCGAGGATGCTCTTGGGTTTGGCGAGGATCTCCACCTTGGGGAGCTTCGATGCCTTCTGGAACAGGGCCTCGCAGGAAATCATGACGCCCGGACTGATGACTCCTCCCAGATATTCGCCCCGGGGTGAGACGTAGTCGAAGGTGGTTGCGGTACCGAAATCCACCACGATTAGGGCGGTCTTGTACCTTTCATAGGCGGCCACCGCGTTCACGATACGGTCGGCACCTACCTCCTTGGGGTTATCGTAGAAGATGGGCATGCCGGTCCGAATGCCGGGTCCGACGACGAGGGGCTCGAGCTTGAGATACCGCCTCGAGAAATCCAGCACCGTACCCAACATGGGCGGCACGACACAGGATATGGCCATGTGGGCCACCTCCTGAAAGCTGACGTTCCGGGCGGAGAAGAGGTTGTGCATGAGGATGTCGTACTCGTCCGCGGTCATCTCCTGTTCGGTGCGGACGCGCCAGTGGGTGACGAGCTCGGTATCGCGGAAGAGCCCGAGAACGGTATTGGTATTGCCGATATCCATGACAAGCAGCATGACTCTACCCCTTCTCTCATGACATGGCCCGTTCGATGACGGCGGCGGTCTCCTGGGCGAGCCCCACCACTAGGTCGCGGTCTCTACCCTCAACCATGACGCGGATCACCGGTTCAGTTCCGGAAGGTCGGATGAGCACGCGGCCATGGTCGCCGAGCTTTTCCTCGACAAGCCTCACGGTCCTGGCGATCTCGGGAACGGCATCGAGCGGCTTCCGTTCTTTGACCCGAACGTTGATGAGATGCTGGGGGTAGCGCTCCATGATGGCGGCAAGCTCGGACAGCGGCTTGCCCTGGAGGAGCATGACCTCAAGGAGCCGGAGGGCCGAGAGAATCCCGTCCCCCGTCGTGTTGTAGTCGAGGAAGATGACGTGTCCCGACTGCTCGCCGCCCAGGTTGAAGCCGCCGGCCCGCATCCGTTCCACCACATAGCGGTCGCCGACCGCGGTCCGCTCCAGGCAGCCGCCGCGAGACCTGAGGGCCACCTCGAGGCCCATGTTGCTCATGACCGTCGTGACGAGGGTGGAGTGGTTGAGCCTCTTTTCTCTCAGCATGTGGGCGGCACAGACGGCCATGAGGTGGTCGCCGTCCAGGACGCGGCCCTTTTCGTCGGCACAGATGAGCCGATCGCCATCGCCGTCGAAGGCAACCCCGATGTGGGCTCCCGATTCCACGACGAGCTTGGCCACCACCTCGGGATAGAGGCTGCCGCAGCCGGCGTTGATGTTCTGCCCATTGGGTTTCACCCCGGTGAGCGCCACCTCGGCGCCGAGCTCCTCGAAGACCGCCGGTGCCACCTTGTAGGCGGCGCCGTGGGCGCAGTCAACCGCGATTTTGATGCCGTCCAGGGTGAGATCCCGGGGGAAGCTGTTCTTCAAGAAAACCACGTACCGGCCGACGGCGTCGTCGATCCGGAAGGCCTTGCCCACCTCCTCGGCGGTGGGGCGGAGGTGGTTGATCCCGTTCGAGAGAATGAGCTCCTCGATCTCCTCCTCGAGCTCGTCCGGTAGTTTGAAGCCGTCCCGGGAGAAGAACTTGATGCCGTTATCCTGAAAGGGATTGTGGGAGGCGGAGATGACCACACCGGCGTCGGCCCGCATGCTCGAGGTGATGAAGGCGATCCCCGGCGTCGGCAGCGGCCCCACGAGGAGCACGTCCACGCCCATGGAACAGATCCCCGAGGCGATGGCGTTCTCGATCATGTACCCGGAGAGTCGGGTATCCTTGCCGATGACGATCTTCGGGCGACGATGCTTGTTCTTGAAGATGTGAGCTGCCCCGCGGCCGAGCTGCATGGCCATCTCGGTGGTCATGGGATAGACGTTGGCGATCCCTCTCACTCCGTCTGTTCCAAAGATCCTGCCCATGGGAAAACCCTTCTCATCTGTCACGTACCATTCGCGATGGGACACTAATGGGACGCAGATTTACGCAGATATGCGCAGATTTTTCTTTCGTGACCATAAGACACAAACTTACACGGATTAACACACATTCTTATCGTATAAAGAATAAAGAATAACGTATAATTATCTCTTACACCTTGCGCTTACTGCCTAGTGTGTACTGCTAGCTGCCCTCTGTCCTCTGCCTGCTGATTTCTTGCCTCCGGCCTCTATCTTCCAACCGCCGAAGGCTCGCATTCCGTTGCCTCAGCATTCACGATGGCATCGATCATATCCGCCACCTGCCGGCAGACAGCCACCTCGTGGACCCTGAGGATATGAGCGCCCTTGAGGATTGCGGCGCAGACGGTGGCCCACGAACCCGGCTCGCGCTCGGTGACGGGACGGTTCAGCACGGCGCCAATAAAGGATTTTCTGGAGGTGCCGAGGAGAACCGGTCGGCCGAGGATGGCAAGGGCATCCAGGTGCTTGATGAGGAGCAGATTGTGGGTCACCGTCTTACCGAAGCCGATCCCTGGGTCGACCATGATCTGGTCGCGGGAGACCCCAGCCTTGCAGGCGATCCGTATTCGTTCCTCCAAGAACCTCACGACCTCGGAGAGCAGGGAGTCGTAGTGGGGCTTGACCTGCATGTCCCGTGGCGTGCCCTGCATGTGCATGAGAATGAGCGGTGCCCCGGACGACGCAACAACTGCCTTCATATCGGGGTCGAGCCCGAGAGAGCTGATATCGTTGACGAGACTCGCGCCAGCGTCCAGAGCGGCCCTGGCGACCGCTGCCTTGCAGGTGTCGATGGAGATAGGGATCCTGGTGCGCCTCGCGAGCTGGCGGATCACGGGGATGACGCGGCGGAGCTCCTCTTCAGTGGGGATAGACTCCGAGAAGGGTCTCGTGGATTCGCCGCCCACATCGAGGAGGTCAGCGCCCTCGGTGGCGAGACGCTCCCCCTGCTCGATCGCCCGCTCGGTGTCGAAGAACTCACCGCCGTCGGAGAAGGAGTCGGGGGTGATGTTGACGACGCCCATGAGCAGGGATCGCCGCCCCAGCTCCAAGCTCGCAGTGCCGCAGCGGATGGCGAAGTGCGCCCGACTCACCCTTGCGCGTCTCCCACCTGCCGTTTGTCGCGATCGCCTTCCTTGGCCGCGACGGGATGGGGCTCACCCTGGGCGTCCATGAGGGGCCGGCTTCCGCTCGCCTTCTGCCGTTCCTCGGCCACCAGGTCCTGGGCGGTTACGGTCCTCGTGAACTGCAGGCCCGGTTTGACCCGATCGATGATGGCATCGATATCCTTGCCTTCGAGGGTTTCCTTCTCGAGGAGGGCTGCGGCAATCTGGTGGAGTAGGTTCTCGTGGTCCTGGAGGATGCGCCTCGCGGTCTGGTACGCCTCATCGACGATCCGTCGAACCTCGCCGTCGATCTGGATGGCGGTCTGTTCGCTATAGTCCCGGTGCTGGGCAATCTCACGGCCAAGGAAAATGTGCTCTTCCTTCTGGCCGAAAGCTATGGGCCCCATGAGATCGCTCATGCCGAAGACGGTCACCATCCTACGGGCGAGATTGGTGGCCTTCTCGATGTCATCGCTGGCACCGCTCGTCCGGCGTGTGAAGACCAGCTCCTCAGCCACCCGGCCGCCCATGAGCTTGGCGAGGGTGTTTTTCATGTACTGCTCGTCATAGGAGAGGCGGTCCTCGATGGGAAGGGTCATGGTGATTCCGAGGGCGCGGCCGCGAGGGATGATGCTCACCTTGTGCACCGGATCGGTCTTGGGGAGGAACTTGGCGACGAGGGCGTGCCCCACCTCATGGTACGCGGTGTTCCGTTTCTCCTCCTCGCTCATGATCATGCTCTTCCGCTCGGTGCCCATGAGAACCTTGTCCTTGGCGAGCTCGAGATCGGTCATCTCGACTCGATCTTTGTTCTTGCGCGCGGCAAGGAGGGCGGCCTCATTCACCAGGTTTTCCAGGTCGGCACCGGAGAAGCCCGGCGTCCCGCGGGCGAGCACGGTGAGATCCACGTCTGAACTCAGGGGGCTCTTGCGGGCATGAACCTGGAGGATCCCCTCCCGCCCCTTGAGATCGGGGAGAGGCACCACCACCTGCCGATCGAAGCGGCCGGGTCGCAGGAGAGCCGGGTCGAGGACGTCGGGCCGGTTGGTGGCGGAGATGAGGATCACGCCGTCATTGGATTCGAACCCGTCCATCTCCACGAGGAGCTGGTTCAAGGTCTGTTCGCGTTCGTCATGGCCGCCGCCGAGACCGGCGCCCCGATGGCGACCCACGGCATCGATCTCATCGATGAAGATGATGCACGGCGCGTGCTTCTTCCCCTGAACGAAGAGGTCGCGAACCCGCGAGGCGCCCACACCCACGAACATCTCGACAAAGTCGGAGCCGCTGATGTTGAAGAAGGGAACCCCGGCCTCACCAGCGATCGCGCGGGCGAGGAGGGTCTTCCCGGTTCCAGGGGGACCGACAAGAAGCACGCCCTTCGGGATCCGGCCGCCAAGCTTGGTGAATTTCTTGGGATCCCGGAGAAACTCGATGATCTCCTCGAGCTCCTCCTTCGCCTCCTCGATGCCGGCTACGTCGGCGAAGGTGACCTTGCGAGCGGAATCGGAGATGAGCCGGGCCCGACTCTTCCCGAAGGACATGGCCTTGCCGCCTCCCGCCTGCATCTGCCGCATGAAGAAGATCCAGACCGCGATGAGGAGCAGCATGGGGAACCAACTGATG
>JAGFXI010000415.1 GCA_017861095.1 Deltaproteobacteria bacterium
CCCGAGGGGATCGCGATAGACCCCCACGATCCCGGTGAGGGCGCCGCCGTAGGCCTCCATGTTGGACGGGCTGTTATGGGTCTCGCCGGTGATGACGTAATAGGTATCCCCGTCGAATCGCCCCACCCCGGCATTGTCCCAGAGCACCGAGATCACCCACTCCTTCTCTCCCTGGAGGGTCAGGGTGGGCGCCTCGATGCAGGTCTTGAACAGATTATCCACCACCTGTGTCTCGCCGGTTGCGAGGTCCCGGTAAAAGAACTTGCCCCGGAAGGTATTGTGATTGCAGTGGTCGCTCCGGGCCTGGGAGATGTACTCGAGTTCTACGTCCGTGGGATCATCGAGCCCCATGGCTCGACGGCCGGCTCTCACCTCCGGTCTCAGAAAGTAGGCGCGAATCACCGGGATATCCCGGGGGTTGAGGGCCAGGTTACGCTCCTCGCTCAGACGGTAGAGCTCCTCATCACTCGCGATGGAGATCCGGGCGAAGGAGGGCTCATGGGCGAGGCGGACCTTGGGGATGATGATGCCGATTGCCTGCTTCCCGTCCCACTCCGAGGCGCTGTAGACGCGCCACTGCTGAACGAGATCGTTGGCGAGGAGCTCCCGGGCGATGCGCTCCACCGCCCGACGCCCTCGCGCTCCCTGCCCCAGGCGCCCGGCGCTGAGGAGATAGAGGCGGGAGGTGTAGACCGCCTCTTCCGCCTGGAACCGGACCTTGAGCAGATCCTCCATCGCCTCCTGGGCGGTGCTTCCGGCCGTATCGCGAACGCCGGGGCGGAACCCCACCCAGATCGCCCAGTCGAAGGGATGAGCGAGAGGGCGAAAAGATGAGATCTGGGTCACCGGGTTGGTGAAGATCTGGCTCCGCGCCCCCTCGAGCTGTTCCTCGCTGAGGTCGGCATCGATGGTGAGGACGTGAACGGCACGCACCCCATCCAGGTGAATGGCGAAGTAGTCTCTCGCTTTGCCTTTGATTGCCTCGCCCTCGGCATCGAAGAGCTCGGGCCTGAGGGCGATCTCCAGTCGTGCGGGCACGGAAAAAGTCTCCCGAATCATGGTTCAAGACACAAACCCTGTCGCCCCGTAGTGCTGAGTGGTTGAAAGTAACAGATTTCCGGAAAGTCAGTCAATGAGGTAGCACCGGGGGCTTGACCCGTACCTTACTTGTCTGTATATTTGAGCAAACATTCAGATAGAGGCGGGGGATTGCTTGCGTGAAGAGCGGGAAGACCGGTGCGGTAGCCGGGTCATCCACCGCGACCTGGTTGAGGCTGCCAAGGACTCGGCGTTGAGCGCCGGGGAGAGAGAAGGGCTCGCCGATCTCTTCAAGGCCCTTGGGGACGGGAGTCGGCTGCAGATCCTCTGGGCCCTCACGCAGCGGGAACTGTGCGTCTGTGATCTGGCGGCCGCGCTCGGGGCAAGCGAGTCGGCGGTGAGTCACCAGCTTCGGCTTCTCCGGAGCCTGCGCCTCGTCGCCAATCGGCGCGAGGGGGTGGTGCTCTACTATCGTCTGGCCGATGAGCATGTGGCTCGACTCATTCGGCTTGCCCTCGAGCATGTGCGGGAGTGAGCAGAACATGGAGGTCCTGATCGAGATTCTCAAGGTCAGCTGGAGCCTCTTCGTCGAGGCAGCGCCCTATCTCATGCTCGGTATGGCCGTGGCCGGCCTCATCTACCTCTTCCTTTCCCCGGCAACCATCGTGAGGCACCTCCGGAACGGCCGGGTGCGCTCGGTGATCAAGGCGGCCCTCCTCGGGATTCCGCTGCCCCTCTGCTCTTGCGGCGTCATCCCGGCGGCGGCGAGCCTCAGATAGCAAGGGGCGAACCGCGGCGCCACCTCGGCCTTTCTCATCGCCACTCCCGAATCCGGCGTTGATTCCATCGCCGTCACCTACGCCCTCCTGGATCCGCTCATGACCGCCATTCGCCCGGTGGCAGCCTTCTGCACCGCCCTTGTCGCCGGGCTCATCGAGAACCTCTTCTTCTGGGAAAAAACCGAGAGAAACCTCACTCCTCTCCAGATGGGCTGTCGGGTCGATGGATGTTGCGACGGGATCGACTGTCCCCCTGAGGTCCATACTAACCACCACACCATGGCGCGGAGAGCCTGGAGCGGGGTGAAGTACGGGTTCTTCGACCTGTACCGAGACCTTGTCGGCTGGATGGCAGCTGGGTTCATCATCGCCGGGGCCATCGCCCTCTGGCTCCCTCCCGATCTGGCCGGCCGCTATCTCGGCGGCGGCCTGACCTCCATGCTGCTCATGCTCGCCGCCGGGATCCTTACCTACATCTGCGCCACCGCGTCAACCCCGGTGGCAGCAGCACTCATGCTGAAGGGGGTGAGCCCGGGCGCTGCCCTCGTCTTCCTTCTCTCCGGCCCTGCTACCAACGTCGCCTCCATCACCGTCCTCTTCCGGATCCTGGGAAAGCGGGGCGTGCTCGTCTACCTCGGCTCCATATCCATCGTCGCCGTGCTCCTCGGCCTTGTCACCGACTGGCTCTATGCCCTCCTGGGTGTCAGCCCTCACATCAGCGCTGCCGTTTCGAGGGAGCTCCTCCCGGAGGCTCTCCATCTGGTGGCCGCCCTGCTCCTTGCCGGCCTTGCGCTCTTCTTCTTACTTCAGAGGCTGGCCACGATGCTC
>JAGFXI010000091.1 GCA_017861095.1 Deltaproteobacteria bacterium
GCATCGCTCACGCCGCTGAGGAACCCGGCCAGAGCCTTCTCCGCCGCGGCCTTGGTAATCCCTGCACTGTTTGCCATTTTTGCCACGAGATCTGCCTTGGTCATAGACTCCTCCTCCTCGTAACTAATGATTCCTTGCTGGCCCCTTGTCCATGTCCCCCAGATCCGCTCCAGCAGCGGCCGGGCGCAGGGACCCCCCGTAGACCTGCATGAATAGTGGCATTATACATAAGCTAATGGGCGATGCAAGAAGATTTTTAAGAAAAAGTAACGCCTTACAGCAAACGCTCCCCGGCCGACCGCTGTGTGGCATGTGATGCTTGTCTATGTATTCATATTTCTTGTGATTCTTGGAAAAACAGGTACAGGTATTGTGGGTCGCCGCTTTCTGAGCTTTCAGCCGAGAGCCGGCCGGATTTGCATCTTGATGCCGTTGCGCTCGAAGAAAAGTTTAAGGATCCGGGCGGTGGCTCCCCAGATGATGTATCGGTCGTAGGGGACGAAGTAGACCTGAATGGTGCGGTGATCGGATCGGAAGGTGCGCCAGTACCAGTGGCTCGCATCGGCCAGGAACTGGTAAGGCACCAGAAGGATTTCGGCAACTTCCTCGCTGTTCAACTGGAATGGATAGGGATATGGGATGTGGCCGACGAAGGTGTGAACCAGGAATCCTGAGACGGCGGTATTGACCGGCTCGAGTGAGCCAAGCACCTCGACGTCCTCAGGCTTGATGCCGGTCTCTTCCCTCGCCTCTCGGAGAGCCGTGGCGAGGAGACTCACGTCGCCGGGGTCACGAACTCCTCCAGGAAAAGAGATCTGACCCTTGTGGGCTTTCACCGTTTGGGTTCTTTTGGTGAGGAGAATGTGAAGTTCCTTGTCCTTGTAAAGGAGCGGCATGAGCACCGCTGCGAGCGTGAGTTGCGGGGCTGCGGATCGATCTCGCGGGGCTTTCCTTAGATTCTCGCGAATGACATCGAGCATAGCGAGGGTCTCCAGCAGAAACGATTGTAATCCATGGCTCCCTTCTCCGCAACTCGGCTTCTTCGATTGACAGGGTGGGACGAGCATGGTACACAGGGCCCCATGCGCTGGCGGAACAGGCCCAACCTGACCCTGCGACCTCCATCTCGAGGCCGCCCTTTCATCCGACTCTTCCTGGTACTGGGCGTGCTTCTCAGTTGTCTCATTACGGCTCGTTCCTTCTCCCTCCTCGAAGAACCCTGGCAGACCACGCCGCGCGCTTTATCACGCTATCCGGACCGCTTTGCCGACAAGCAGGAGTATCGTGAGAGTCTCCGAACGGTGACCTATCAGGTAAGACCGGGTGACACCCTCCATCGGATCCTTATGAAACATGGAGTCGATCCCCGTGAGGCGGGAGCACTGGCTGCGACAGGAAGACCTCACTGGAATCTCCGACAGCTCAAGAACCGCGAACGTCTGCAGCTTCTCTTCCTCAAAGAGCCGGCGCGTCTGGAGAAGGTTCGCTGTCCCGACGGAGAGGGACGGGTCCTGACCATCGGCCGGACGCCGTGGGGCTGGGTCGCGAGCATCTATGCCGAACCTCGATTTCCTTGTCGACCTTCGAAACGGTGACCGCTATAGCCTCCTCTATGAACAGCGGTTCCGAAACGGGGTCTTCGTCGGCAATGGGCGGATACTGGCTGCCCACTTCGACAATGCCGGCACTCGATATGAGGCCTACCTCTACCAGGTGCCGGGCACGGAGGCGGGCTACTACGATCGCGAGGGACGCTCCCTCCGACAGCAGTTTCTCAAGTCCGTCTATCGGCCTCATCTCGGCGTCGACTACGCGGCCCCGTCGGGGACGCCGGTTGCGGCCGTGGGCGACGGCCGGGTGGTCTCGGCCGGCTGGAGCAAGGGATTCGGCCGGTGCGTGGAGATCCGCCACAACGGGTCCTACTGTAGTGCTTACGGCCATCTCTCGGGCTTCGCCCCCGGCCTGCGACAGGGAGCCGCGGTGAAACAGGGGCAGATCATCGGCTACGTGGGCTCCACCGGCTGGGCTACCGGACCGCATCTCGACTTCCGGTTCAAGAGGGACGGTCGCCCGGTCAACCCCATGCACGTCCGCTTTCCCACGACGGAGCCGGTCCCGCGCCAGCACCTGGCCGCATTTCGGGAACACGTGGCCAGGCTGCAGGGTGAACTTCTCGTAACTCGGACAAAGACCGACGACACTACGCCGCCCGGTGCGCTCGCCGCCTCTTCCCAGGCTCCTTAGCTCTGCTGTGGGTCGGAACTCCACGACCTGATTCATGGTGCCACCACGCCGTGGCGTGGCGTCCTTGCCGACGAGATTACCCGGTCTCGCGCTATCGCTGGCGCTGCGCCAGAGTTTTCAGCTTCCTGCCAGGTCGGGGTTTATGGATCCGGCGATCATCGAGGTGGCTCTCCCTCTCGCGGTGCCTGGCACGTTTCACTATCGGGTGCCGCCGGAGCTTCAAGCCCAGGTGGCCGTGGGCCGCGAGGTGGTGGTACCCCTTGGCCGACGGCGCCTCAGCGGCGCGGTCGTCGCTGTCGGCACAGAGCCCCCGGCTGATCTTGCCGCGCCCATTCGGGACATTCTCGAGATCACCCCTGGACAGCCCCTCTTCTCCGAGTCGCAGATTCCTTTTTTTCGGTGGCTGAGTAGGTACTACCTTACCCCGCTAGGGGAGGTGATCCGGACCGCCCTCCCCGGGGGAACTCGGAGCGTCACCAGCCGGCTGGCACGGCTCACTGAGGTGGGTGGCCGGGCTTTGACAGAGGCGAGGATAAGCCCGGAAGAGCGTGAGGTCATCGCCCTTCTCCGGGAACACCCCGGCCTCGGTCTCGCCCAGCTCCGGCGCCATCTTCCCGATCGCGATGTCCGATCGATCTGCGACAGGCTCCGTCGCCAAGGTTTCCTCCTCTGGGAGGACCGGCTCCGGGGACCGCGAGCGACCCCCAGGCGCCTCCGGGTGGTGAGAGCCCTGGTGCAGCCGGGTCAAGAGGGGTTGGAGCTCAAGCCGAGGGAGCGGGAGCTCCTCGAGCAGCTTGCCGCCGGACCCCGTCTCCTCCGAGATCTCGAGGGGCACGTGAAGAACCTGGCCTACTGGATCAGGAAGCTTGTGGCCCGCGGCCTGGTCCAGGTGGCCTCGGAGGAGGTCTACCGGGACCCTACTGGACCGCCCATCATCGAGGCCGGTCCGCCGCCGCGGCTCACGCCCGAGCAGGAGGGGGCCGTCCGGGCGGTGAGGGAAGCGCTCCGAAACGGAGTGTTCTCGAGTTTTCTCCTGCACGGGGTTACGGGAAGCGGGAAGACTGAGGTGTATCTCGCCGCCACCGCGGTAGCGCTCGATCTCGGGCGGCAGACCTTAGTGCTCGTCCCGGAGATCGCCCTCACCGCTCGCCTCGAGGCCCTCTTCCGCCAGCGGTTTCAATCCCGAGTTGCCATTCTCCATAGCAGCCTCGGCCAGGGCGAGCGGCGCGACGAGTGGATGCGCATTCGCCGGGGCGAAGCCCCAGTCGTCGTCGGTGCCCGTTCCGCCATTTTCGCCCCCCTGGAGCGATTGGGGCTGATCGTGGTGGACGAGGAGCACGACGCCTCTTACAAAGAGGAGAGAGGGCTCCGTTATCACGCCCGAGATGCAGCCGTGATGCGGGCCAAACTCGCGGGCGCGGCGGTGCTCATGGGCTCCGCGACTCCTGCCCTCTCCTCCTTCCAGAACGCCCTCCAGGGAAAGTTCCGGCTGCTCCGGCTGCCTCATCGCATCGATCAGCGGCCCTTGCCCAGGGTGGCGGTAGTCGACATGCGCCAGCAGAAGAGTGGGACGGTGATCTCGCTCCCGTTACGCCACGCCTTGGCGGACACTCTGGCTGCGGGCAGGCAGGCCCTCCTTCTCATCAACCGGCGCGGGTATGCCAGTTTCCTTCTTTGCCGTCGCTGTGGCCATGTGCCGCGCTGTCAGAACTGCTCCCTGAGCCTCACCTGGCATCGGGCGGCGGACACCCTCCGCTGTCACCTCTGCTACCTGGCCATGCCGACTCCATCCATCTGCCCCCGGTGTGCGGCTCCCATGCTCAGGCCTCTCGGCTTCGGGACCCAGCGGGTGGAGCGGGAAGTGCAGCGTCTCTTTCCTCAGGCCAGAGTGAGTCGGATGGATAGGGACACCATCCAGACCAGACAGTCATTCGTCCGCCTGCTCCGGGATCTCGGACGGGGCTCAATCGACATTCTGGTCGGCACCCAGATGATCGCCAAGGGCCATGATGTGCCCGGCATTACCCTTGTAGGGGTGGTGAATGCCGACACCTCCCTCCAGTGGCCGGATTTCCGTGCCTCCGAGGTCACCTTTCAGCTTCTAACCCAGGTCGCCGGCAGAGCCGGGCGAGGCGAGGATTCGGGGTCGGTGCTGGTGCAGACCTACAACCCGGAGCACTACAGCATTCGCTTCGCCAAGGAACACGATTACCTGGGGTTCTTCACCGAGGAGACGGCGTTCCTCAGGGAGCTCGGATACCCTCCATTCCGACGTCTCGTCGGGCTGCATCTGGCGGGGAGTGTGGAAGGGAGGACGCGGGAGGCGGCGGAAAAGCTGGCGGAGCGTTTCCGTGAGCTTCGAGAGCGGCATCCCGATTCATTTCAAGAAATAGAGCTCCTCGGGCCGGCAGCGGCCCCTCTTGCCCGGATCAAGGGCAAATACCGTTGGCAGCTCCTGCTCCGGGCCAGGAGCTCGGGGCTCTTGCGGGACGCGGCGCGCCGGCTCGTGGAATGGGGAACGAACGCGCTCAAGGGCTCTGGGGTCAACCTCACGGTTGACGTAGATCCCCTGTCGCTGATTTGACACACAACCCCAAGGCTTACCACCCTAAAGCCCCTTCTTCTCGAACCAGGTGAAGAGCCCTACGGCTGCAACCGCGAACACCGGGATGATCACCCAGGGGCTCACGCCGAGCGCATCAGGGAGGGTGAGCTTCCCAAGATCACCCCAGGTGAGGACCGTTTTCTTCATGAAGGGAAAGGCCTCGGCATAGAGGGCCGCGCCGACGAGCATCCCCAGGATGCCCCAGACGGCGTCCCACCTTCCCTCCCCGAGGGCACCCGCCGAGGTCCCGGGACAATAGCCGAGGAGACCCCAGCCGATCCCGAAGATGAGGCCGCCGAGGATGTTCGCGCCGAGGAGGGTCGGCTTCACGGAAAGCTTGGCGAGCCCGAAATCTTTGAGGAGATATACCCCCACCATCCCCACAACAACGGTGGAGAACATGAACTTCACAATGGTCATGTCGAGGAGGCGCAGGGCGCCGAGCTGCCTGTCGTACCGGAGCACCCTTCCCTTCTGGAGCAGGAACCCGAAGAGCACCCCCGTGATGAGGCCGTAGACGAGCATGGTCATGATCGGTCACCTCCCCCGTAGAGCAGCCGGGCCGCCATGAGGCCGCCGGCGAAGAAGCAGACCAGGGCGATCAACCCGCTCACTGCCAGCTGAACCGAACCGCTCAGCCCGTGGCCGCTCGGTCAGCCGTCGGCGAGCCGAGCCCCGAACATGGCGACGACCGCGCCGATGAAGGCAACGGCCGCACGCTTGGCGCGGCTTGGCCCGAAGCGCCGCTCCCACGTGTCGGGCACGGCCTGCACACGGAAACTTCCCGAGGTGACCGCAGAGATGAGCGAGCCCAGGAAGATGCCGAGTACAAACATCCACTGCCAGTCGATCTGAGGAAGCTCTCTCACGAAGTACTCCATCGCCGCCACCCGCTGGGCGTTGAAGACCCGCTCCACCATACCGGCGGAACGGACAAAGGTCGTGGAGGCGCCGAAGAACTTCCCCGTGATCCAGACGGAAAGGATCAAGACCACTCCGCTGAGCGCCCCCGCGACATAGGGGCTCCAGCCATCGTCGCTCTTCACCTTCATCACTCGCGTCCTCCTTTCCCAACCGTCAACACTTCAAGGGGCTGCCCGATTCTCGCCTACATAATCGCCATCTGCGCTCACCTCCCGAGCGCCTCCGGAAGCTCATAGAGGAGCGCCGCGGCCGAGCGGATCCCCCTGTAAAAGTCCTCGAGGGAAAAGCGCTCGTTGGGCGAATGAGCGCCGTCGTCCGGGCTCCCCCACCCCAGGAGCAGAATGTTTCGGTACCCGAGCAGGTCCTTGAACAGGGTCACGATGGGGATGGAACCCCCCTCCCGGATGAAGACCGGCCTCCTGCCGAAGCCGATTTCGATCGCTCGGGCCGCCGCCTGGACACCGGGCTCGTCCCGAGCAATGAGGGCCGGGTCGTTCCCGTGAATGCTCGTGACCCGCACCTTGACGCCAGGCGGCGCCTGGGCGCGGATGAATTCCTCAAAGAGGCGATCTATGGTCGCGGCGCGTTGACGGGGCACGAGGCGCATGCTCACCTTGGCGCCGGCTTTCGCCGGGATGACGGTCTTGGCGCCCTCCCCGGAGAAGCCGCCCCAGATACCGTTCACATCCAGGGTCGGGCGGGCGCACTTCCGCTCTATGGGGGTATAGCCTGCCTCGCCGACTAGCACCTCGACACCAAGGTAATTCTTGAGCTGGGCCTCATCAAAGGGAAGTGCCGCCATCTCCTTCCGCTCCCACCGTTCCAGTTCCAGGACGTCGTCGTAGAAGCCAGGGATCGCGACGGTCCCGTCGGGCCTCTTGAGTCTGGCGAGCATGTCGGCTAGTACCTGAACCGGGTTCGCCACCACTCCGCCGAAGCTCCCGGAGTGGAGGTCGAAGCGGGGCCCCTGGATATCCACCTGGAAATAGGATAGCCCGCGGAGGCCGTAGGTGATGGCCGGTATCCCCGAAGCGAACTGAGACCCGTCGGAGATGGCGACGGCGTCCGCTCGCAGGTCATCGCCATGACTCTCGGAGAAGCTCCTGAGGCTGGGGCTCCCGATCTCCTCTTCGCCCTCGATGAGAGCCTTCACATTGAGGGGCAGGCGGCCCTCCACCAGCAACAGCGCCTCCAGCGCTTTGAGATAGGTGAAGAACTGGCCCTTGTTGTCAGTCGCTCCCCGGGCATAGATGAACCCATCCCGCATCGTGGGGGAGAAGGGCGGCGAGACCCACTCGTCGAGCGGGTCGGGCGGCTGTACATCGTAGTGGCCGTAGATGAGGAGCGTCGGCAGATCGGGGTCACGCAGAAGCTCGCCATAGATCACCGGGTGTCGGCTCGTTTCGTGCAATGTGGTCTGAAACCCCAACCGTTTGAGCCTCTCCACCGTCCACTCCGCAGCCCGCCGAACGTCGGCGGTGTGGTGGGGGTCGGTGCTCACACTCGGGATGCGCAGAAGCTCGGCGAGTTCGTCGACGGCGCGCTGCCGCCCCGCATCGATCTTGGTGAGGACCTCTCGGGGGATCATCATCGTCTCTTTCCTCGGGTTCACCTGGTGTCGAGACCACAGGTCTGTTTACGCCCCCCTTAGCAAGAGGGGCAAGGGGGATTTGTACGTCACCAGGAGAATCCCCCTATTCCCCCTTTCCAAAGGGAGATGCCGCTGGACTTGAAGCCTTCGGGAATGAAACCGGTTTCATCCTCTACGGGATATCCAAAAAACCGCTAAGAACGCAGCGGCCAAATTCCTCGTTCTTTGGCCGCTCATTGTACCCATTCTCGCGCCGTTTTCCACCAGGAAGTTCCGGTGGCGACCTGCCTTTTCCCTTGACCCGAATCGCCGGAAGTGGTAGCTCGGTGCTCGTCTCCGGGCGACTCCGGATGAGGGGCGAGATGGTTCACTGGAAGCAGAATCTGGCTGTGGTCTGGGTTTCCCAGTTCCTGTCCATCATGGGCTTTTTCTTCGCCATCCCCTTCGCTCCCTACTATATCCAGGAACTCGGCGTCCAGGACCCGGTGAAGATCAAGCTCTGGGTGTCGCTCTTTGGTGCGGCGGCTCCTTTCAGCCTGGCCATCTTCTCTCCCATGTGGGGCGCCCTTGCCGATCGCTACGGCCGGAGACTCATGCTGCTCCGGGCGAACTTCGGGGCGGCGGTCGTGCTCGCGCTCATGGCCACAGTTGAGAGCGTTGAGGCCCTTGTCGTGCTTCGGCTCCTGCAGGGCCTTCTCGCCGGTACCGTGACCGCCGCCCAGACCATGGTCACCTCAACCACCCCGGAAAACCGGAGCGGCACCGCCCTGGGAGCACTGAGCGCGGCCGTCTACTCCGGAACCATGGCGGGCACCTTCCTCGGCGGCCTCTTTGCTGAGTACGTCGGCTATCGCCTCTCCTTCCTCGGCTCGGGCTTCCTCCTCCTGCTGGCGGGTGTCCTCATCGTGGTCGGAACCAGGGAGGATTTCGTGCCGCCGCCCCGGCAGGAGCAAACGGGGTCCTCGCGTGCGGTTGCGGTCGGGATCGGTCAGGCTGTGCCTCTCCTCGTGCTCACGGCGACCATGTCCTTTTGCCGCCAGTACGACAACTCCCTGTTTCCCCTCCTCGTCCAGGATATTCACGGGAGCATCCAGGGGGCGGCCTTCTGGACCGGGAGCATCTCGGCGGTCGCCGGTCTTGCCGGGTTTCTTGCCGGGATCGTCTTCGGGCGACTGGCGGATCGGGTGGATCCTCCCCGGCTGGCAAAGGCGTCCTCCCTGGGAGCGGCGCTCTTCCTGGTACCCCACGGTCTCCTTCAAGGGTTTCTCCCTCTCTTTCCCACCCGCTTCGCCATGGTCTTCTGCGCCGGCGGGCTGGAGCCGGTCTTCCAGGTCTGGCTCGCCAAAGTGACCGCTGTCGAGAGGAGAGGCTCCGCCTTCGGCTGGGCGGCGACGGCCAGATCCTTCGGGTGGTTCGCGGCGCCTCTCGTGAGCGGGCTGGTCGCCTCCGGGTTCGGCCTTCGCGCCATCTACTTCGTCGGGGGCGTGCAGTTTGTGCTCCTCGTCTTTCTGATCGGCTACGTC
>JAGFXI010000416.1 GCA_017861095.1 Deltaproteobacteria bacterium
GCGCCGGCTCCGCGCCCACAGCACCCCCGAGGAGCAGCCCCGGACCGCCGCCGGTGGTGAAAAGGTGATAGCCCCCCATGATCAACCCCACCTCCCCGGCGATCTCGCTCATGACCGCCAGCAGCGGGGTCTGTCCGTCATCCATCTTTACGTCCTCGTAGGCAAGGCCGACTACCTTCCTGTCGAGCAGAGCCTGGGTCTCCTCAGGGTTATTGGCCGTGTGCAGGTAGGCGAGCACGAGCTGACCCTCGCGCAACCGCTCCCATTCCACCCGGAAAAGCTCCTTGACCTTGACGATCATCTCACCCTGCCGGTAGACCGCCCCGGCATCGGGAAGGATGGCGGCCCCGGATTCCCGATAATCGCCGTCGGAGATGCCGCTCCCGACTCCCGCGCCGGTCTCGACGAGAACTTCGTGGCCTCTGGCGACCAGGGCCTCCACCCCTGGCGGGGTGAGGGCAACTCGGTATTCCTGGGCCTTGATTTCCTTTGGAACCCCGATGATCACGTCCTTCCTCCTCTCATAAAGCGCGCGACGCGATGTGGCCCACGCCCAGTTTCCTCCTATTCAAGTCCTTGGTGTAGGCGCAGCGTCTCCACCGGCAAGAGCTCTTCCCGCACAGATGCTGCAGGCGGGCATGACGCCCGCCTCTACGTCACGAATCTGCAGAGGGGCAGATGAACATGGCCTTTACTGCGAACGTGTTTTTCTCTATCCTTCCGCTCGTACCGAGCGACCTGGCGATCAGTCTCGCAAACGAACCGTGCAGGAGATTCCTTCGGAGAACCCGCTATGAAGAAAGCCCAGATCCCGTACCCGCCCCA
The DNA here is from genome assembly GCA_017861095.1 of Deltaproteobacteria bacterium. Classification (GTDB taxonomy): domain Bacteria; phylum Desulfobacterota; class Syntrophobacteria; order BM002; family BM002; genus JAGFXI01. The sequence continues at coordinate 826 of JAGFXI010000416.1, forward strand.
TGTTGAGCTCGCCCGCCTCCCGACACCGATCCAGCCGCTATCCGCAAGCTCGAATTCTCCCTGGCCGACGCCCTGGCCCAGGGGGCAGACACGGTGATCACCTGCGGCGGCGCCCAGTCCAACCACTCCCGGGCGACCGCCATCTCCGCCGCCCGACTCGGGCTCCGGTGTCGGCTGTTGCTCCGCACCGCGAATCCCGCCAGCCCGCCGCCGCTGCAGGGTAACCTCCTCCTCGACCGTCTCGCCGGGGCCGAGATCGTGTGGATCACGCCCGATGAATACCGGCGGCGCGATGAGTTCTTCGCCCGGGAGGCAGATTTCCTCCGGCGGGAAGGCCGCCGGCCTTACATAATTCCCGAGGGGGCTTCAAACCCTGTAGGGGTCTGGGGTTACATCAAGGCCGCGGCAGAGTTGGGCGACGATATGGCCCGCCTTCCCGGGGGGGCGGAGAAACCCACCACCGTGATCCACGCCCTCGGCTCGGGGGGAACCAGCGCTGGGTTCATCCTCGGCGCCCGTCTCCACCGCCTGAACGCTCGGATGGTGAGCATCAATGTGTGCGACGATCGCGCCTACTTCACCCGCGTGATCGGCGAAATCTGCGAAAGCACGATCGCCGCCTACCATCTCGACCTTGAGTTCGACCGACAGCGGGACATTGAAATCATCGACGGCTATGTCGGGCGCGGCTACGCCCTCTCCAGTCCGGCGGAGCTCGACCTCATCAGAGAGGTGGTGCGCACCGAGGGGATCTTCCTGGATCCAGTTTACACCGGGAAGGCCTTCTACGGCATGGTGCAGGAACTCCGCCGGGATCGAAAGTGCTTCGGCGAGCGCATCATCTTCATCCACACCGGCGGCATCTTCGCCCTGTTCGCCCAGGCCGAGGAGTTCGCGGCGCTGCTCTAACCCGCGTCATCCCCCGGGCATCTCGCCCGTGGCCAGGAACGCCTTCAGCCCCTCCACCGTGAGCCCTCCCAGCCCCAGCGCCCCCAGGGACCGCCTCCCGCGGGCAACGTAGTCGATGCCCGAGATAAGGCTCCCCATGCGCACCATCGTCTCGGAGGCGGGTGTTGGCACCCGGAGGAGACGGCCGAGAGAGCAAAGCATCACCAGACCCATGCCGATGTCCTCGTGGAAGTACCGGTGATCCAGGGTGTTCGGGCTGGAGAACCCCCGGAAGCCCGAGCCGTTCCGGTAACATTCCAGGTAGTCGGTACTCTCGGCATACCCCTGCTCCACCGAGGTAAGGGTATCCGGCTGAGCCGGATAGCCGAGGGCGGTGAGGAGCGCCATGCGCTCCTCGTCGAGCCTTTGAATCAGCCGCGCCACGGTGGGGGAGACGCCGTCGCGGTAGAAGCCCATGTGCTCGCCCTCGTTCTCGATTCTTCCGGCGTTGAGGATGGCGATGGGCGGGTGGATGATGGGGTTGGCGTTGTTGAGACCGGCGGCGAGGACGCTCTCGCTCCGGACCAGGCCGGGGTAGACCGCCTCGAGCTCCGGCCCGATCGTGGTGATTGCCGCGGCGGGGAGGGTGCCGTAGACCACCCGATTGGCCTTCACCCGGATCTCCACCGTGGCGCCCTTGGCGCGGCAGCCGTAGGTGAGAGTCGAGGTCTCCACCAGGGGGGGCAGTCGCTTCAATCCGTGGTCGCGGAACACCCGGGCTATCTCCAGGCTCCCGCCCGTGGACCCGGGGTTGACGATGACGAGGTGGTCGGGGCGCATGAGGGGCGCAAGCCCCCTGGCGACCCGCTCGTGGGCTAGGGCCTGGGTGCACACCATGATCGTGTCGGCGCCTTCGAGGGCCTCGCCGAGATCGCACGTCACCCGCTCGAGTACGGCCTGGCCGGGGACCGCTCCGGTTGCCGTAATGCGCCGCGTGGCCATGAGCTCTTCCAGGTTGCTCCTGAACTCGGGGAACTCGAACAGCCGCACCCGCTTCCCCCGGAGCGTCAGTTCGGCAGCCGCGGCCTTGCCGCCGTTCCCGCCGCCGATAATCGCCACGCGCTCGAACATGTGAGGGTTCCCTCCCTTAGCCCATCACTCCGACCGACGGCCGTCAGTGAACGAGAACCTTGCTCAGGAACGCCTTCGCCCGATCGGTGCGAGGCTGGGCAAAGAAATCATTCGGCGACGAAACCTCCACAATCTGCCCTTCGTCCATGAAGACGATCCGATGGCACACCTCCTTGGCGAAGCCCATCTCGTGGGTGACCACGATCATGGTCATCCCCTCCCTCGCCAAGTCGCGCATCACATCGAGGACCTCCTTGATCATCTCGGGGTCGAGCGCCGAGGTCGGCTCGTCGAAGAGCATGATCTTCGGACGCATGCAGAGCCCGCGGGCGATGGCCACCCGCTGCTGCTGCCCGCCCGAGAGCTGGGCCGGATGGGCATCCGCCTTGTTGCCCAGCCCCACCCGCTCCAGGATCTGCCGCCCGAGCTTTTCCGCCTCCGCCTTCGGCATCTTCCGCACCTTGATCGGCGC
>JAGFXI010000417.1 GCA_017861095.1 Deltaproteobacteria bacterium
GTTCAGGATGTTCATCATGGGTACCGGAAGGCGGGTGGCGCCGGGGCCGCCGAGATAGGCATAGAGCGGCAGGCCGGCGCTCATGGCGGCGGCCGAGGCCACCGCCATCGAGACTCCGAGCATGGCGTTGGCCCCGAGCTTGCTCTTGTTGGGCGTGCCGTCGAGCTCGAGCATGAGCCGGTCCACCGCAGCCTGCTCTGCCGCATCCATGCCGATGAGCTCAGGGCCGATCTTCTCCCTCACGTTGGCGACCGCCTTTGTTACGCCCTTGCCGTCATAGCGCTTCTTGTCCCCATCTCGCAGCTCCAGCGCCTCATGGGCGCCGGTGGAGGCGCCCGAGGGCACGGAGGCCGAAGCGAGGATCCCGTTTTCCAGGCCGACCAGCACCCGAACTGTGGGATTGCCTCGAGAATCGAGAATCTCGAGAGCGTCTACCGCGGATATTCTCCTGCTCATTCCAGTCTCCTCTCTACCTATTTATCATTCTAACCAGAACATTGCCCCTGCGCCCTTTCAACCTTTCTTGTTTCGACGGGGCTGACGCCCCCCGGACGGCGGCTTTACGGAAGTCCTGGAGATGAGCAACACCACCGAGCGTGGCCGGACTTGGTAAGTCGAGCCGTTAACGACTGGGGCATCGGCAACGTCACAAATGTCATCAGGCGACTTCCGGTACGTGTCCACCAGCCGCCGCCAGCCTCGGTCCTCGGAGGGCGGCAGTTCGAAGCGCAGTGGCTCCCAGTAGGCGTTGAGCATGAGGTGGAGCAAAAACCGCCCCCGGTAGACCTGCGCCGTCGCGGCCAGGCTGCGAGAATCGTGACCCCAGTCCGGCCGGTTCAGCCTGACTCCGTGCCACTGGATCTTTCCCTGCCGCAGGAGCTGGTTCAGACTCAGCCCCAGGTCTTCCTGGGATAGATCTCGACTCTGCCGGAATTGAATGAGCCTCTGCACGAAGCGATACATATCGGGGCGTCTCTTGAGCAAGGTCCAGTCCAGCCAGCTTATCTCGTTGTCCTGGCAGTAGGCGTTGTTGTTCCCCCGCTGGGTGCGGCGCACCTCATCTCCCATGAGGAGCATGGGCGTGCCGAGAGAGAGGAGGGTAATAGCGAAGAAGTTCTTCACCTGTCGGGTCCGAAGTCTCTCCACCTCCGGATCGTCTGTGGGCCCTTCCACCCCGCAGTTCCAGCTCCGGTTGTCGTCGCTGCCGTCCCGGTTGGCCTCCCCGTTGGCCTCGTTGTGCTTCCCGTTGTAGGACACGAGATCGTTCAGGGTGAAGCCGTCATGACAGGTGACGAAGTTGATGCTCTGCTCCGGCTCCCTCTCCTTGTGGGCGTAAATATCGGGACTCCCGAGGAGCCGCGCTGCCAGACGGGGTACTGTGCCGTCATCGCCTTTTACGAAGCTCCGAATGTCGTCCCGGAACCTCCCGTTCCATTCCCGCCAACTGTCCCCGATGAAGGTCCCGACCTGGTAGAGGCCGCCCGCATCCCAGGCCTCAGCGATGAGCTTGGTGCCGGCGAACACCGGGTCTGATTCGATGTCCCAGAGTACCGGCGGATTCTCCAGGGGGCGACCGGATTCGTCCCGAGAAAGGATTGAGGCGAGATCGAAGCGAAAACCGTCTACGTGCATCTCCTCCACCCAGTAGTGCAGGCTGTCAAGGATCAGGCGCCTGACGATGGGTTGGTTGGCGTTCAGGGTGTTTCCCGTGCCGGTATAGTTGGCGTAGCGGGACCTGTCCTGCTCCAGGATGTAATAGACGGTGTTCTCGAGACCCTTGAAGCAGAACGTCGGCCCTTCGTGGTTCCCCTCGGCGGTGTGGTTGTAGACCACATCGAGGATCACCTCGATCCCCGCCCGATGCAGAGCCTTCACCATGTCCCGGAACTCGTCCAGGACCCCGAGGGGATCCTTCCGCGAGCTGTAAGCGTAATGGGGCGCGAAGAAGGAGACGGGGCAGTAGCCCCAGTAGTTGACCAGCCCCTCGGGACAGTCCTGGGCGTCGAACTGAAAGACCGGGAGAAGCTCCACGGCGGTAACGCCGAGATCCTGGAGGTAGGGTATCTTCTCGATCAGGCCGGCGTATGTTCCTCGCCTCTCCGGGGCGACGCCGGAGCTCGGGTGTCTGGTGAAGCCGGCAACATGCATCTCGTAGATGACGGTCTGGGAGAAGGGCCGCTCGAGGGGCGCGTCGTCCTCCCAGTCGTAGGCGTGCGGATCCGCGACGACGCTTTTCATGGCGGTGGCGGCGTTGTCACCAGGCTGACTCGCAGCCTTGTGCGTATATCTCTCCGGTACGGCAACGCCCCGCCCGTAGGGATCCAAAAGCACCTTCTCCGGATCGAAGCGAAGCCCTTTTTCCGGTTCGAAAGGCCCCGCGGTCCGATAGCCGTAGATCTGCCCGGGTCTGATGGCGGGCACGAGGCAGTGCCAGTAGTGGTAAGTGCGGTTCTTCCTGGGATCCAGGGAGATCACGTGGACCGGTCTCGGGTCATCGACGCGATCGAACAGGAGCAGGTCCACGCCGGTTGCGTTCTTCGAGAAGACGCTGAAGTTCACCCCGTCCGGTTGGACGGTAGCGCCGAGAGGAAAGCTCTTACCTTGCCTCATGTCCAGGCCTTTTCTGTGGA
>JAGFXI010000418.1 GCA_017861095.1 Deltaproteobacteria bacterium
CCGGCTCTCGTGAGGCGAAGCAGCACGGCGAGCTGGTAGCTCGCCAGGGTGCAGGCCGGGAGGATGAGGTGCTTGATGCCGTCCAGGGTGAGGAGACCGGTTCGCCAGAAGCCAAGTTGAATGGTGTTGCCGCGGCCGTAGGAGGGGAGAATTCCGACCATGACGGAGAAAACCATGATGAGGAGGATACCGGTGAGGAAGGTGGGGATGGAGATGCCCCCAAGGGAGGCGGCCATGATCAGGCGGCTTTTCGCCGAATAGGGCCGGAGAGAAACCAGAACACCCAGCCCCACCCCGACCACGAAGGCGATGCACACGGCACAGGTGGCGAGCTCGAAGGTGGCGGGGAACCGCTCCAGGATGAGGGGAAGGGCCGGAACCCGGCTGACGAAGGACTTGCCGAAGTTGCCGTGGGCCGCATTCCAGACGAACAGGCCGTACTGGACATAGGTGGGCTTGTCGAGGCCGAAGACGCGACGCACCTCCTCCCGTTCCTGGAAGGTGGCATAGAGCCCGGCCATGCTGATGACCGGGTCCCCCAGGTAGCGGAAGATGCAGAAACAGATCAGCGAGACCGCCAGAAGGACGACGACCGCCTGAATCAATCTCCGGGCGACATATGTGGCCATAGGCGCGACGTTAAGAGCGCACGTCAGGGCCGCATCTTCGCGGCCCTGGCGCTTATGCTGATTCGTTACTTGGCGAAGGAGATCTCCTTGTACACCATCCAGCGGTCAGGACGAGGCTTGAAGTTGATTGCCTTGGCCTTCTGCAGGGCGTAGATGTCGACCTGCAATACCGGCGTCGCTGAAAAAGGCGCCGTTGAGCTCCCCGTACCCCTTGTCCAGATCCCGGCTGTGAACCAGCTTGGCGTAGGTCCGACCCATGTCGTAGGTGCCGTCGAACCAGCCGAGGAGATACATCTCCAGCTTGCCCTGGCCCACCTCGGGGAAGAAGATGGCCTTGGGCTTGAGGTCCAGCTTGACCTCGATGCCCACCTTGGCCAGGTACTTGGCCGCCGCCTCGCAGATCTGCTTATCCATGATATAGCGGTCGGTCGGGCCGGTCAGCGTCACGGTGAATCCCTTCTCGTACCCGGCTTCCTTCAGGAGCTTCTTTGCCCCCTCCGGATCGTAGGGGAGCCGTTTCAGCTCGCCGTTGTAACCGACCGTGGGCGGGTCGGGGATCTGGGCCGCGGGCTTGGCATGCCCCCGCATGAGCTTCTCGATGATCTCGTCCTCGTTGATGGCCATGTACATGGCCTTGCGCACGCGGACATCAGCCAGGGGCGAGCCCGGCTTGCTCCCCATGACCAGGAAGATGGAACGACGGGCCGGCCGGGTCACCACCTCGAGCTTCTTGTCGGCAACCACCTGGTCGTAGAGCTCCAGGGGCACGCCCGTCAGCATGTCCACCTGGCCGGAGGCAAGGGCGGCGAACCGGGTGGAGGATTCGCTGATCGGGCGGATTTCCACCTTCTTGATGAGCGGAGCGCCTTCCCAGTAGTCCTCGTTGGCCACCATCTTGACATAGGAGCCCTTCACCCACTCCTCGAGCTTGTAGGCGCCCGTGCCGATGGGCTTCACCATCACGTCGCCCGCGTCCCTCTTCTCGGTCGACTCCTTGTCCATGATGAAGAGCTGGTGCATGTTGTTGACGAACCAGGGGATGGGTGTCTTGGTCTTCACTACGACGGTGTAGTCGTCGACGACCTGGACGGACTCGAGAGATTTCCCGAAGTTGACGAACTGCGAGACCTCGGGGTTCGCGGTACGCTCGAAGCTGAACTTGACGTCCTCGGCGGTGAATGGGTTACCGTTGTGGAACTTCACGTTTTTTCTCAGGTAGAATTTCCAGGTGAGGGCATCGACACGCTCCCACTTCTCGGCCAGGGCCGGAGCGAGGGTCCCATCGGCTCCCTTGCGCTGGACCAGCCCGTCGAAGAAGTTGGCCATGTACTGGAGGTTAGCATCGGAGTCATCCCCGTAGGGGTTCATCATTGCGGGCGAGTCGTCCTGGGCCACGATGATGGTTGTCGGTGCGGCGGCCATGGTGTAGCCCACCAGCGCCACGGTCAAGAGACCGAATAGCAAGAGGAACAGCAGCTTCTTCATACATCTCCCTCCTTTTCTCTCCTGGGCTCGGAGCCGGCGCTTCAGCCTGCGGCCACTGGACAAGGACCGACTCCCGCCGATTAGTGTAAGAGATTTCTCTTGAGAAACAGCAGGCCATTAGCCACTTCTCATTGAAACGGCTCCCCTGTCATCAGTACAGGAAGCAGCTCACCTCGTGACCGCCCCCCACGTCCTTGAGGGCGGGATCCTTCCGGTCACAGATCTCCATGCGGTAAGGACACCTGGGATGGAAATGACAGCCCGACGGCGGCTGGATCGGGCTCGGCACATCTCCTTCCAGGATCAACCGCTTTTTCACCTTCTTGGGATCAGGGATCGGCACCGCCGAAAGCAGGGCCTGGGTGTACGGATGCTTGGGATTCGTGTAGAGATCCCGGTAGAGGGCGTTCTCCACGATTTTTCCCAGGTACATGACGGCGATCCGATTGCAAATGTACTCCACGACCGCAAGGTCATGGGCGACGATGATGTAGGAGAGATCGAACTCCCGCTGGAGATCGAGGAGGAGGTTCAGGATCTGGGCGCGAATGGAGACGTCCAGCGCCGATACCGGCTCGTCCCCGACAATCACCTGGGGATTCAGGGCGAGGGCGCGGGCGATGCCGATCCGCTGGCGCTGGCCACCGGAGAACTCGTGAGGGTACCGCCGCCCGTGCTCCGGAGAGAGACCGACCTTCTCCAGGAGAAAGGCGATACGCTCACGCCTCGCGCCGCCCGGGTAAAGGCCGTGAATGTCCATGGGATCACTCAGAATCTGGTTCACCGTCATCCGCGGGTTAAGCGACGAGTAGGGGTCCTGGAAGATCATCTGGAGGTCCCGTCGAAGCGGTCTGAGCTCCGCTCCGGCCATGCGGGTGATCTCCTTGCCGTCGTAGATCACCGTGCCCGAGGTCGGCCTGATGAGCCTCAGGATGGCGAGCCCGGCTGTCGTCTTGCCGCAGCCGCTCTCGCCTACGAGCCCGAGGGTTTCCCCCTTTCTAAGCGTCAGGGAGACGCCGTCGACGGCGTAGACGTGGCCCACGGTCTTCGAGAAGAGCCCCTTCTTGATGGGAAAGTGGACCTTCAGATTCCACCCCGAAGAGGTCAGGCATCTGCTCGCGACAAATGCCCATGACCTCGGGGCACCGGGGATGGAAGGTGCAGCCGTTCGGCAGATCGAGGAGCCCCGGAACCATCCCGGGGATCTCCGAGAGTCGCGTCTCCTGACCCTGGGAGCGCTCGCCCAGTTTGGGGATGGAGCGGAGCAGCCCCACGGTGTACGGATGCTTGGGGTCCTCGAAGATCACCGGAGTCGAGGCCTCTTCTGCCACTTTGCCGGCGTACATGACCACCACCCGAGTGGCCGTCTCCGCGATCACCCCGAGATCGTGGGTGATCAAGATGATGGCCGTCTCGTAGTCCCGGCGCAGTTGCATCATCAGATTGAGGATCTGCGCCTGGACTGTGACGTCAAGGGCGGTGGTGGGTTCATCGGCGATGAGGATTTCAGGGTTGCAGGCCAGGGCCATGGCGATCATGGCGCGCTGGCGCATGCCTCCCGACAGCTGATGGGGATACTCGTGCACCCGTCTCTCCGGAGCCGGTATCTGGACCTTTCGCAGCATATCCACTGCCCGATCGAGACTCTCTCTTTTGCTCGAGCCTCGGTGGAGGCTGAACATCTCGCCGATTTGATCGCCAATGGTGTAAACAGGATTGAGGGAGCTCATCGGCTCCTGGAAGATCATGGAGATCCGCTTCCCGCGAATCGATCTCATCTCGTCCATAGGGATGGCGAGGATGTCATGGCCGTCGAAAAGAATGCGACCGTGGACGATTCTTCCCGGAGGCTCCGGAATGAGCCGAAGTATGGACTGGGCGGTGACGCTCTTCCCGCATCCGGATTCCCCGACCAGGCCGAGGACTTCTCCCGGGGCGAGCTGAAGAGAGACGTCGTCCACCGCCCGCGCTACACCATAGAAGGTGTAGAAGTAGGTCTTCAGTGCCTGGACTTCAAGAAGGTAGGGGCCGGAGCTCATAGTCGGGGTCTGATATGGATTTCACAAACTTGGCGCCCTACTATAGCATCTACCCCGCCCCGGGACAACACTGCGATTCTAGC
>JAGFXI010000419.1 GCA_017861095.1 Deltaproteobacteria bacterium
TTCATCGACGAACTCCATAACATCGTCGGCGCCGGCCGGGCCGAGGGCTCCATGGACGCAGGCAACATGTTGAAACCCATGCTGGCCCGCGGCGAGCTCCACTGTATCGGCGCAACCACCCTGGACGAGTACCGGAAGTACATCGAGAAGGACGCCGCCCTGGAACGGCGGTTCCAGCCGGTCCTTGTGGATCAGCCCACGGTGGAGGACACGATCAGCATCCTCCGTGGCCTCAAGGAGCGTTTCGAGGTTCACCACGGCGTCAAGATTCAGGATAGCGCCCTGGTGACCGCGGCGGTTCTTTCCAACCGCTACATCACCGACCGGTTTCTCCCGGACAAGGCGATCGACCTGGTGGACGAGGCGTGCGCCACGATCAGGACGGAGATGGACTCCATGCCCACGGAGCTGGACGAGGTGACCCGGCGGGTGATGCAGCTCGAGATCGAGGAGGCGGCCCTCAAGAAGGAGACGGATAAGGCGAGCCAGGATCGCCTCACCTCCCTCCGGAAGGAGCTCGCCGACCAGCGCGCCAAGGGGGATGCCTTGCGGGCCCAGTGGGAGACGGAAAAGCGAGCCATCCAGAAGGTCCAGGCGCTCCGGGAGGAGATCGAGAGACTCCGGAACGAGATCGCCCTCGCCGAGCGGAACTACGACCTCAATCGGGCGGCGGAGCTACAGCACGGCCGTCTCCCCGACGCCCTCAGACGGCTCAAGGGCGAGGAAGAGAGGCTGGCACAGAAGCAGGGAGTGGGAAGGCTGCTCCGGGAGGCGGTGACCGATGATGAGATCGCCGAGATTGTCTCGCGCTGGACCGGCATCCCCGTGTCCCGGCTCGTGGAGGGCGAGCGGGAGAAGCTCTTAAAACTGGAGGAGCACCTCCACCGTCGGGTGGTGGGCCAGGACGAGGCGGTTCAGGCCGTGGCCGAGGCGGTGCTGCGTTCTCGTGCCGGGATCAAGGATCCCAACCGGCCGATCGGCACCTTCATCTTTCTCGGCCCGACCGGAGTCGGGAAGACCGAACTCGCTCGGGCGTTGGCGCAGAACCTCTTCGATGACGAGAACAATATGGTGCGAATCGACATGAGCGAGTACATGGAGAAGCACACGGTGGCTCGGCTCATCGGCGCACCGCCGGGGTATGTGGGATACGAGGAGGGCGGCCAGCTTACCGAAGCCGTGCGCCGGAAGCCTTATTCGGTCATCCTCTTCGATGAGATCGAGAAGGCCCATCACGATGTGTTCAACATCCTGCTCCAGATCATGGACGACGGCCGACTGACCGACTCACACGGCCGGACGGTGAACTTCAGAAACTGCATCGTCATCATGACATCCAACATCGGGAGCCAGTACATCCTGGACACGACGGGCGCGGATGAGCGGAGCTACGAGCGCATGCGGGAGCGGGTCCTAGATGCCATGCGTCAGCACTTCCGCCCCGAGTTTCTCAACCGGGTGGACGAGATCCTCGTGTTTCGCTCCCTCACCAGGGAGCAGTTGGCGAAGATAGTAGAGATCCAGGTGGGGTGGCTGCAGCGACGCCTCCAGGATCGACGGATTGTGCTGCAATTCAGCGATGAGGCCAAGAATTTGCTGGCCGAGCGAGGCTACGACCCGGTCTATGGGGCCCGGCCCTTGAAGCGTGTGATCCAGAGAAGTGTCGAGACGCCACTTGCCAAGAAGATCATGGCGGGCGAGGTGCCGGACGGCAGTGCGGTGGGCGTTGTGGTGGCGAAGAGGGAGATCGCCTTCCAGGTCACGCCCGGGGCGGACGAAGGCGGGACACTACGTGAGGCGGCTCAGGCGGGTTAGGCCAGGATAGAGAGGCGGGAGAGGCGAGCCAGGACTCACGTCGGGCGCTTTCCCCCCTCCTTCAGTTCGCGAAGGGCGGCCTGGTAGAGGTTTCGCAGTTTATTCTCATTGGTCACCATGGTTCTCGTGATCTTGCCGAAGTGGGCCTTCAGGATCTCCCTGGCCTCAATCCACGTGCCCCGAAGTTGACCCAGGTCTGCCTGGGTTTCTTGCAACTTGGTCTTGAACAAGTCTATCATCATCCTGTCTTTCATCTCGTATACATCGACCAACCTGTCCGAAGTCTCCATTGCTTACGAACCTCCTATGGCCGGCAGGACGCCTCCTTGTGCTCATGCGGCGGCGGCACAAGCCGCACCCAGGGTTGCCGATCTCTGTGTGGTCCGAAGATTTCCTACGGCTGAAGATCAATGCCCGGAGAGATAATTTATCTTGCGACCCATGTTACTTGATCCCAAGGGAAATGTAAAAGGGTTTTGTGAGACTTGTAACAAGGTCGATCTAAAATTGCGATATGGTTGAAGTTGCCCGCCTCCTCGTGTTCCCTCACGTCGCGGTGATGGTAGTTCCGCACTCACCGTGGAGGAGCTTCTCTGCCGGTTCATCCACATGCCCGATGACGACCCTGCCGCCAGGTCTCGAGGCGAGGAATCCAATCGCCGCCTCCGCCTTGGGACCCATCGACCCCGGGGGGAATTCACCGGCCGCAAGCCAGGCGGCCACCTCGGCCGCGGTGGCCCGGCGATGGAGTTGCTGAGTAGCGGCACCATACCCGGTGAACATGCCCCGCTCGTTCGTGAGCACGAG
>JAGFXI010000092.1 GCA_017861095.1 Deltaproteobacteria bacterium
AGTAACCGATGTGACGACCACATAGGTCAATCCCATGGTCGCGGCAGCCTCGGCCACTCGACCCGGTTCTTCGGAATCTGGAGGATCCGTCGGCCCCCGCACCACGGCACAGAAGCGGCAGCTCCGCGTACAGCGGGAGCCGAGGATGAGAAAGGTTGCCGTTCCCTGGGCGAAGCATTCCCAGATGTTGGGACACCGTGCTTGCTGGCACACCGTATGGAGGCGACTCGCCCGGAGCAGTCTCCTCAGGTTTTCATACGCCGGACCTGTCGGCAGGCGCCGCGTGAGCCAGGGACTCCACCTTGATGGTCCCGCGTACCTCAGCCGTGGAAACCGGGCGAGAAAGCTCCTGCTCCATGGAGGTCACCTCAACGCCATGGAGGCCGCAGGGGTGAATCCACCGGAACGGTTCGAGAGATAGGCTGACGTTCAACGCGATCCCGTGAAAGGAGATCCCACGGCGAACGGCAATTCCCACACTTCCCAGCTTGCGGGCTCCCACCCACACGCCTCGGTTGACGGCGTTCCTCTCGGCGTTGATGCCCCATGCCGCCGCCGTTCGGATTGCCACCTCTTCCAACTTCCACACGTAATCAACCACCTTGAGACCAACTCCCAGAAGATCGACGATCGGATAGAGGACCAACTGACCGGGCGCGTGATAGGTGATGTTCCCGCCCCGCTCCACCTGGAACACGGGGATCCCCGCTCCGTCGAGATCAGCTGTTGGCGCGATCAGGTTGTCCAGACCACCCCTGCGACCAAGGGTGAAAACCGGCGGGTGTTCCGTGAGCAGGATGACATCTCGATCCAGAATCCCCTCGCTCCGGGCGGTCACCAAACGGGTCTGGAGGCGCCACACCCTCTCGTACTCGGTGACGGGCAGTTCAACCAAAAGGCAGATCCTCTCGCGCTGGAGGCTTCCTCTAGTCATCGAAGAGTCTCCCTCGCTCCATGGTGTCGACCTCGGTTCGCGGTGAAGCTCCCTCGTCTTCCCGCTCCTGTGAGCGTCGCCCTCGGCCTCGATCTTCGGTCACCCGTCTCAACTATAACGATATGTCAATCCGCCGAGAAGGGGATCTAGCCCGCACTATGCACGAGACGCCGTCGCCAGATCGTGGAGATGGTCGTGCCAGCGGGCAACCATCCCGCGGCACCGCGGGACTCGGACCTGAGGCGTACTTTTTCAGTACGTCGCAAGGTCCTAGACCCGAGGACGCCCGGAAGGACGGCCAGATCCGCGGTCGTAGCAGGTGGTTCGTGCATAATACGGGCTAGGACATCCACCCGTTGGGTCCGGCAAGTCCCCGTGACGATCACGACGGCTCGTGGTCGGCAGGCGCAGAGAGTGGGCCAGGGCGAAATTCCTTGACCAGCCCCTCCACTTCCTTCATGCGCTCGGGGACAAGAAAGGACCGATAGATCGCATCTCCCCGCCAGTCGAAGGCTCCCAGGAGTTTCTCCTCCAGGAGTGACAGAGCCTCTATGGATTTGTCGCAAACCGGGTAGCCGCGGTCATCAAGCTCGATGTCGGGGCGGAACCTGACCGGGGAGACGTTATTAATATCCACGAGTTTGATAGTGCCTGTAGGCGTGACCAAGAGGTTCCCCAGACCGGCAAGATCCGGGACATGACGGATCTCCACGATCATCTTCTTGATCTGACCGATGAAGGTCTCCGCCCTCCTCCGCACCTTCAGAAGCCACTCCTCCGCACCTTCTCCCGAATGGTCAATCGTGCTGCAATCCATCTGCCGGAAGAGGGCGAGGAGGCACTCCCGATCCAGGGCGCTCCAGGGCTCCAGGATCTCTCCTTCCACGAATTCCTGAAGCCCACACAGAAGAATTTCGTTTCTTCCTCCCGTCACGTAGTCCACGAGAAATTCTTCCGACCTGGCAAGGTGGTCGGGATCGAGGTAGGTCTCAATGGCCTTAACTCGACGCACCTCTGCCTCGGCATACGACAGGCCTCCAAAACGGGTTCGAAAAATCCTCAGCATCCGTAACGGCTTTGCCCGGGGAAACCAGGTGACCCCGTCCACGGTAACCCCTTCCCGTTCCCTGGCCACATCCTCGGGCCGCAGGACCTCCATGATGTGAGAACGTAACCCGACGCGGTAATGTCTCCTGAAGACGTATGGTGCCGGTCTTCGAATAAAGTTCAGCGCCAACACGTCCGCCTCGCTCACAGAGGGCTTGTCGCGCACGTCCTCGATCATGGCCAACGCTCCTTGGAATCATAGCGCGCATTATGCACGAACCACCCGCTACGACCCCGGATATGTCCGTCCTGCTCTCCGAGCGGTAGGCTCGCTCTGTGGGAGCGGCTTCTCCCTCGACAGGCTCGGGACCCTAAGCTGCGCCGAAAGGGCCGCCGCGATCGGATGGCGTGCATAGTGCGAGCTGGCAGTGACGTTCCTGCTACCTTTACCAACAACGGGGCGACGGTTCAAGCGATGAGAGCACCTGCACCGCTCTCTATCCAGGCCCACGCCTTATACGATCCTTTTGGTGGTCGGAGTCGTTTCGAGACGAGCACCACAGAATTGGCATTTCCCTTGCTTACAAAATTATTAGGAACTTCAGCCGGCTGCGGATAGACGTACGGAAGGGCTTCATGTGGACGGTTCGGTAAAGGCAACCATCTGGCTGCTGGAGAGTGATGCGGGGAGTGCGGACCAGATCCGCGCTTGCCTTGATGAGGCGAAATTTCACATCACCACCCTGAATCCCGAAACTCTGCGGCACGAGACTACCGAAAGACCTCTCCCTCACGTCATCCTGTTTGCCGAGGATACGGCCTCCCTCACCGTGGCCGGCCTGCGGCAACTCCTCGACCTCGATAGTCAGGCTTGTTTCCTGATCTTGCTCGCCGCGAACCCTCCCATTGAACGCGTGGTTGACGCCTTGATCGAGGGAGCTCACGCTTACCTGACCAAGCCGGTGAACGGTCATCGGCTGCGGCGTATTCTCGAGCGAGGACTCGAGAATCAGAGCACCTACGAACGGATCATGGAGCTTGCCACCCAGGTCCACGAGTACAATCGTCAACTGCAGGAGAGTCGACTCTCTCTCATTCGCGAGAAGCGGGAACTCGAGGAGAGAACCCGGCATCTTCGCTTCCTCCACGAGTTAGGCCTCACCATCAATGCCTCGTTGAACCGGACCCAGATCGTAAAAGAGGTGTTCACTCGTCTGAAAGGGGAAATGGAGGCTCCGTGGTGTCGAGTCCGCCTCTTCTCAGAGAACGGCGGTCTGTCGGGTTGGGAGCACGCCGTGGGTAGTCCCGGGAAGTCGTCCGAGGTGGTGTCGCTCCCCTTGACCGTCCGGGGAAAGTGCATCGGCTTCCTCGACGTGGCCGTGAAGGATCCGAAGAGACGCGACGGGCGGGATCTTCTCGAGACCGTTTCCCTCCAGGTGGGGATGGCCCTTCAGAATGCAACTCACCACAACCTGGTAAAGCGCCTCGCCGATCATGATCATCTCACCCGTCTCGACAATCGTCGGTCCTTCGAGCGGCACTTGAGCCGAGAGTTCCAGCGACATCTTCGCTATGACGAGCATCTATCGTTGATGTTCTGTGACCTGGACAATTTCAAAGCTCTCAATGACCGCTTCGGCCATCAAACGGGAGACAGTGTGCTGAGGCAGATCGCCCGCCTCATGCTGAACGGTTTTCGCGGTTGCGATTACGTGGCTCGTTGGGGCGGTGACGAGTTCGCGGTGATCCTGCCGAAAACCACGAAAGAGCAGGCGCTGCTCTCGGCGGAACGGCTGCACCGGAATCTGGAAAAGCATCTAATGAAATCCGGACTAGCCGTGGAGGTGAGTATTAGTGTCGGCATTGCCGACACCAAGTCCATCCCGGTTCGCAGTAAAGAGGAGTTGATCGCCCTGGCCGACGAGGCGCTCTTCCAGGCCAAGAAACAGGGGCGTAACAGAATTCAACTGTGCCCCGGGGTGCAGGATTCCGTGCGCGTTGCTTCTGACCAGTGGCCCAAACCGTGCTCGCATGCCGTAGCGTAAAGTGAACTGGGTTCGCCTCGGGAGACATGGAGAAAAGGCTCGGCCCCAGAGGGGTGCCCAGGAATGAGACCAGAATTCGTTCACATGAAACTCAGGCGCACTACATAACCTCGACGTAGACGCTCAATAACCTGCAGCAGTGCGATGCCAGCGCCGCTCGTTACAACGATGCCGGCTTCCGTCGCTGGTCATGGGATTGATGGCATCGATTAGTATCGCTCGACGAGGTGCCCCCAGCGAGTTCACCGATGGCGTGCTCCAAGAGCTTCTCAGCCACCGCGTCGGGCTCCACCCGATACTCGCCCGCCTCAATCCTCTCCTTGAGAGCTTTGATCTTGTCCCCACTCACGCCACACGTCTTCCGGGAGACTTCCATCGCCTCCCGCCAACGCTTAAATGGCGTCAGGAACTCCGTGGGCGCGGAACTTCCGGCAGTTATGGTGTTCAGAGGGGCGACCAGTCCCTGGTCGGTCTTGCCTCGCTCGATCTCCCCCGTCGCGTGGCCCAGGGGTAACGGAATAATCTTGTGGCTGTTCTGTTTTGCTCTCACGACTCCTCTCGGTTCTCTCTCAGGGTATGCCGAATTATCTCCATGGTAATCTGGTGCAGCCTGGCAGCCAGTCGCTCTGACTCCTTGGGCGACAAGAGATGCCGAACATTTCCTGCCCCGGCATCCACGACTCCCAGTTGAATTTGTCCGTCGCCGGCATTGACGACGTGAAGGGGCTCGCCATACTCCTGACTCAGCCTGTCGATTGCCTCCCTTTCAACGTCGTCCGGGCACTCCCGCCGTTCCTTGTCCTGATCTGTTTCAGCCGTCGATTGTTCAACGACATGGTGGCTCTTGGCCAGGGCCGAAAGATCAAGCGAGTCAGCCGTTTCTGCGTCACGGGGCGCACTCTTCTTTAGCAGTTGCGAGCTCTGCCTCAACCGTCTCCCGTACGTTCGCAGTACCTTTTGTACGTCCTTTGGGTTCACGGCCATATATTACTCCTTCATGGCCATTATCGGCACTTTGAGATGAGCCCTTAAGGCTTTCTTGGGAGACATTTTATGGCAGCGACCCCAAGATTAGTGTTGGCCGCAAGCAGGCGACTGTCTTGTCGTCTCGAAAAAGGATCACGGCGGGCTCATTCTTAGGTCGGCTTTTCCAAGAGCAGCTGCGGTTTTCCCGATGAGGCGAAGGAGGGGTATCATGGGCAAGAAGGGGATAGCCACGGCCTTCAGGCTGCTGGTTTCGGAAAACTCCTTTTCTGCAATGCACCTGGGAGTGCATCCAGAGGCTCAGGATCAAACTGGGTAGCACGGTTTTTCTGAAGAACGTCTAGGGTGATCTCCGGAGAGAGGGCGCTACGGTAAGTCCGATCGGACGTCATGGCGTCAAACACGTCAGCCACGGTAAGAATCCTAGCCAAGAGGGGGATTTCTTTGCCTTCGAGTCCATCGGGATAGCCTTTGCCATCCCAGCGCTCGTGATGATTCCGGACTATGGCACGTTCTTGCGGAGTAAGTCCAAGATGCTGGACAATGCGGTCCCCGATCACAGGATGCCTCTTGATGATGGCGAATTCCTCCTCGGTCAGCTTGCCTGGTTTGTTCAGAATCCGGTCGTGTATGCCGATCTTGCCGATATCGTGGAGGGCGCCACAGAGCCGGAGTGATTCAATTTCCTCCGCGGTCCGGTTCATGACCTTGGCGATCTCGATGGCCAGCTCGGTAACCCGTTTGGAGTGCTGCTCGGTGTAAGAATCCTTCGCCTCGATGGCGCTGACCAAGGCATGGAGGGTCGATAGGAGGTTCTCCCGGAGGTTTTCATAGAGCGCAATATTTTCGATTGCTAAGGCCGCCCTTTCCGTCATGAACCGCAAGGGTAATTGGTCCTCGGGTTCGAAGGAGCGATGGAATTTTTTTGAGGAGATCCACAGTACACCAAAGGGCTGGTTGCGGATGTCAATTGGCACAGCCACAAGCTCGCCGCATTGTTGCAAGGTATCTACTCTTATTGAACCGGCCAGCCCTTGGGTGGCGATGAACTCGGCCATGTCGTCGAGATCGACCGAGAACCCGCCACCGACCCGGTTGACGGTGACGCGCGATCCGAGATGTTGAGTGCCGATTCCCCTCTCGGCGATGGTCATGAGGT
This sequence comes from Deltaproteobacteria bacterium, assembly GCA_017861095.1. Taxonomy (GTDB): domain Bacteria; phylum Desulfobacterota; class Syntrophobacteria; order BM002; family BM002; genus JAGFXI01. The sequence continues at coordinate 6,170 of JAGFXI010000092.1, forward strand.
GCGTCCTGCTGTCATCAAAAACGGCAAACCAGCTCTTTTCCGCCTCACCCACCTCGGTCGCAAGGGCAACGAGTCGATTGCAGAGCTCACCGGTGTGGCCGATGTGCGAGAGCTTATCGGCAATGTCGCAGAGGACAGCCTGCTCCTTGGACCGTTTCTCCAAGGCCTGGTTCAGTTTCTCAACTTCCCCTTTTTGTCGAGCCTCCTCAATCGCCGTCCCGTTGCGATCCGTCGTCTGGCGCTTCTGCAACAGCCGCCTTAAGGCTAGGCGAATGTCGTCCAACGCGAAAGGTTTTGGGATAAAGTCAAGCGCCCCATGGCGCATAGTGTCGATGACCGCCTTCATCGATGCAAAACCTGTGATGATGATGAGGTAGGTGTTGGGGCTTTGACGCAAAATGGAATCTAAGAGCTCAGTCCCGCACGGGCCCGGCATCATCAGATCCACGAAAGCGCAATCAAAAGTGTTTTTCTGGACCAGATCAAGCGCTTGTTGACCATTCTCTGCAGCGAGCACCTCGTACTGGCCTAGCTGCTCTAGAAGCTGCCTAATCAGAGACCGGATGGTCGCCTCATCATCGACAACGAGAATCTTGAGCTGCTCCAAGGAGGACATAGTAATGATCGCCTAGAGGGTATCCGTTCGTCCGCTCCCGCAAGCTTCTTGGCAATGAATTCAGTTGCTCCCAAGAAACCCAAAACAGTAACGCTCAGGTTTGTCGGGTTAGCAATTATCGACCGACGTAACTTATCAAGAAGCATGCCAGACAGGTCACTGAGAGCGGTTTTGAACGTGAGAAGTCAGCTCCAACTGAAGATGTCTTCGATCACCCCTCCATCTCCTTGGAGATGTCCATAACGAATTCAGTGGTTCCCGTCTTCAAGAAAAGTTTTGCCCGACATGGAGTTGGACGTGGTGTCGCCGCCTTGAATGCAGCGACGAGCCCTCTTGCTGCAAGATTGTCCGAGTCGGCCTGGTGTCCCTTTCTGCTGGGAAGGCCACGTAGACCTTACCGTGTAGGTGGAATGTGCGCAAAGCGAGAAGCTCGAGTACATGTTGAGTTGAGACTCACCCGGTGGTCGCCCGCCCACGCCCGGTCGTAGGTAGGCCACTGGCACAGAACTTGTATC
>JAGFXI010000420.1 GCA_017861095.1 Deltaproteobacteria bacterium
AGCTTGGAAATACGGCGATTACGTTGAAAATGAGAGCAGAGCCAGAGGCCCCGCCTCGCTCCCTGACAACCGCAGACAGACTCACTTCCCCCCTCACCACAGCCTTATTGCACTTGGCCGACGCCTGCATCGATGACATATGCTGGAAATGTCGCAGTCGAGGAGCCGGTATCAATGCTGAGCCAAGATACTACACAGCCCTTCAGGGGAAACTTTGTTGAGTTCGCGGTGTGAGCCAATACTACGGGGGTTAAGGAGCAGGGAAGCCGTAAGTCGCAGGTGAAAAAGAGATTGTCTCTGCGACCTGCAGAAGCGAAAACAAGTTGTGAGGCAGCGAAAGATTCCCCGTGATCAATCACCGACCGAACTACACCGTTGAAGGAGGGACCCTCAGCGGACCCTCGGAACTCCCCGTAGGCTGACTCCAACCCTACTGGGAGCGACAGTGGAGCAGGCCGATGGTCATGAATCCCCCTCTGAGTTGATAGTGTATGCATGAATAGAATCAAAGGCCGGGAGGTCTGTCAAGGTGAAAAGGAGCACAATTTCATGGGGCCTCCGCGTGTCGTTACCGCAAGTGGTGGTCGCAGAGTCGGTTTTTGTCTCTCCCGGAGCCCGCCAGGGATTCCCATAGACCAACCCCGACCGTGTCAGGACCGTGCCTCTCGATGGTCTCCCTGACGCGCGCCGACAATGGGTACGACGGGAAATTGAAAACCCTGATTATGTCCGGTATATTTCGGGCAAACTCGAGATGAAAGGAGAACCGCGGTGACCCACGCCGTCGGCATCATCCCCGCCCGATACGCCTCGAAGCGCCTTCCCGGCAAGCCCCTCGCCCTGATCCAGGGGCGCCCGATGATCCAGCACGTCTTCGAACGGGCTGTCAAGGCAAAAACCATTCAGCGGCTTGTCATAGCCACCGACGACAGCCGCATCCGGGAGGCGGCTTCGAGCTTTGGCGCCGATGTGCTCATGACCTCGCCGGACCATCAGAGCGGAACCGACCGCGTCGCCGAGGCCGCCCGCCAGCTTTTGCTGCCATCCGAGGCCGTGGTGGTCAATATTCAGGGCGACGAGCCCCTTCTCCAGCCCGAAGTGGTTGACCAGCTCGTCGAGACGCTCCGGGAGGCGGCTGATGTGCCGATGGCCACTCTCGTCCACCCCGGTTTCGGCCACACCGATTTTCACGACCCCGGCGTGGTCAAGGTGGTCTTCGATGCCAGGAGACGTGCGCTCTACTTCTCCCGCGCCCCGATTCCCCATCCTCGAGAGGCGACGGGGCCTCTGACTTACTATAAACACATCGGTCTCTATGCCTTCCGGAATCACTTCCTCCAGCAGTTTACCAAACTCCCACCGGGGGTACTGGAGCAAATGGAGAAGCTCGAGCAGCTTCGGGCCCTCGAGCACGGCTTCCCGATCCTCGTAGTTCCCACCGCCTACGATTCCGTGAGTGTGGATACTCCGTTAGACCTCATGAAGGTCGAGGATATCCTGGAGGACCTCTCCGCGGGCAGTGATCTTTGATCGGGCGAAGATTCCCCAGGACGGAAGCCACCAACAACACTATTCGGTGGGCGGTGCCCACCCTGCCACTGCGGAAAACAGGGCGGCGCCGAAGGCAGGGGGCTCTCCGAAGCAAGGCGCATCCGGAGCCACCACTTTCTCCCCGAGCAAAGCAAGGTCTCCCAGACTTTGTATGCCCCACGCTGGACGGCCGGGCCTCACCGTATACTATCGATGCTGCGACTATGCGTCCTTGCTGAGAAGTGCCCCCTGCCGTGGCCTATTGCATCGCGGCTGAAAGCCGCTCCCACAGCGTTCCTCCTCACAGACCCTCCGGCTCGGAGAAAAGGATGGCTATATCTGCGATCGCAGCAGGTGGTTCGTGCATCATATGGGTTAGGAGAATCACCTCGAACAGTGGTTCGACGGACGACTGACAGCCGGACGACGGACGCAGAGCTCTGCTTGCTTTGCCCCTGGAAACCGATTATGGTAACAAATTGATCCGGGGGGGTGGTTCCCCCCGGGCGCCGCTCACGTTCGAGGAGCCTCTCCATGGGAAGTGTAGACAAAGTGCCGGCGACGCTGGTCCTGGAAGACGGGAGAACATTCCGCGGCCGCGCCTTTACCGGCCGTGGTGAAACCTACGGTGAGGTGGTCTTCAACACCAGCATGACGGGCTATCAGGAGGTCCTCACCGACCCCTCCTACGAGGGCCAGATCGTCTGCATGACCTATCCCCTCATCGGCAACTACGGCGTCAACGAGGATGACATGGAGTCCGCCGGGGTGCAGGTGGAGGGGTTCATCGTCCGCGAGTATCTCCCTTTCCCGAGCAACTACCGGGCTACGAGGACCCTGAAGGAGTTCCTCGAGGCGGCACAGATCATCGGTATCGAGGCGATCGATACCCGGGCTCTCACCAAGCATCTCCGCACCGCCGGCGCCCTCATGGGCGTAATCGCCACGGGAGACCAGCGCCCGGACCAGCTCCTGGAGAAGGTGCGAGCCTATCCCAACCTGGTGGGGCGGGATCTCGTGGCCGGGGTGACCTCCCGGTCGGCGTACCTGTGGGACGGCGCCCCCCGGCC
>JAGFXI010000421.1 GCA_017861095.1 Deltaproteobacteria bacterium
GTTACCACTGCGTAAAACTCCCTCAAAACCTGCACGCTCAAGCCTGCGTTCTGACTGTCGAGAAGTTCCTCGACAAGCGATCGGGCAGTGGCATGCCGGTCATCCCCGGTGTCGGCAAAGGCGTAGACAAGGATGTTCGTGTCAATGAAACTGAGGGCGGTCATGAAGTTCCTCTCGCGACCACTTGGTTTGGCCGACCTCGAAAGCGGGCTCACGCATCCCGGCTTTCAATCGACGCCGAGCCTGAGCCTGCAATTCGTCTCCGGTCACAAGATCCTCAATGCTGCGGCGGACGAGACTCGTAAGGGACGTCCTCCGCCGCGCGGCGATAACGCGGGCTTTGACGATGAGTTCCTCGTCGAGCGCCAGTGTCAAGTTTCTCTTCCTGACCATGCATCACATAATACGTGATTCACATAAACAGTGTCAAGATACCTTCCTGTTCGGTTGTATTCCGCTATCAGAAGCAATCAGAGAGGGTTATAATCGCACCAATTCATAAGGCGCATATCGATTAGGGTGCCGGAGGGCGGCGCGGGAGGTGCCTCCCGATGATCGGCAAGACACTGGGTCATTATCAGATCACCGAGAAGATTGGCGCAGGCGGCATGGGTGTCGTCTACAAGGCCCGCGACCTGCACCTGGACCGCTTCGTCGCGTTGAAGATCCTTCCGCCGGAAAAGGTGGTCGATCCCGACCGCAAGCGGCGCTTTGTCCAGGAAGCCAGGGCCGCATCAGCCCTCAACCATCCGAACATCATCCACATCTACGACATCGATCAGTCTGAAGGAACGGACTACATCGCCATGGAGTACGTGGACGGTAAGACTCTCGATCAGCGGATCGGTCACCGTGGCCTCCGTCTCAATGACGCTCTCAAATACGCAGTCCAGATTGCGGATGCTCTGGCCAAGGCGCACTCCGCCGGTATCGTTCACAGGGATCTGAAACCGACGAACATCATGGTGAACGAGGACGGCGTCGTGAAGGTCCTCGATTTCGGTTTGGCGAAGCTCACCGAGTGGGTTCAGGGAGACCAGTTTGCCTCGACGGCTACTGTCGATGATGAAGGAAGACCGATCACGGAAGAGGGAGTGATCGTCGGGACCGTTTCCTACATGTCGCCGGAGCAGGCCGAGGGGAAGAAGGTCGACGCCCGTTCGGATATCTTCTCGCTTGGGTCGGTGCTTTATGAGATGGTGACGGGGCAGAAGCCATTTCAGGGCACGAGCAAGCTGTCGACGCTGTCGGCGATCCTGCACCAGGAGCCGAAGGCGGTGAGCGGCATCAGTCCGACAATCCCGGCTGATCTTGAGAAGCTGATCAACCGCTGCCTGCGTAAAGATCCGCAGCGCCGCTGGCAGACCATGGCGGACGTGAAGGTTGCCCTTGAAGAACTTAAGGAGGATTCGGATTCTGGGCGGCTGCAGGCGGCGCCTGCCGCGACGAAGCAGGTCATTTCCATGCGGCTCGTGATCGGTGCCGTTGCGGTCGTGGCTCTCATCACAGTTGCCGTGGCCGCTTGGTACTGGCTCAGCCGCCAACGCAGTGCCGAACCGGAGGCGCCGCTGAGGGCTGTTCCCCTGACCAGCTATCCCGGCTACGAGAACGTCCCCAGTTTCTCGCCTGACGGTAACTTCGTGGCCTTCGAATGGTGCGGAGAGGCCCCGGGAGCGAACTGCGACATTTACGTCAAGCAGATCGGCGTGGAACCACCTCTGCCATTGACCGGTGACCCTGCAGTGGACTTCAGTCCAGCCTGGTCTCCCGACGGGCTGTTCATAGCGTTCTTACGCCAGGTTTCCCGGGACAAATCGGCAGTGGTGGTCGTTCCTCAGCGAGGCGGACAGGGACGGGTGTTGGGGGAATCTGATGTAGCGCACCCGGGCCCTTTAGGGGGGAGGCCGTTCTTGGCTTGGACGCAGGACTCGAAACGGCTGGTCATTCCCTCGGCGGAATCCGAGAAGACCGGTCGGGGCCTTTTCCTGCTTTCTCTCGAGACACTGGAAAGGCGAAGACTCACCGATGGAAACGACGGGAGTCCTGCATTTTCGCCGGACGGCCGGAGCCTGGTATTCACGCGCTGGAGCGGCGGCAAGTCCGATATCTACCTTCTCCACCTCGGGGTGAACTACGAGCCGCAAGGATCGCCGCAAAGGGTTGGCGAAACAGGGGAGCCTATCACTTGGTCCGCAACCTGGACGTCCGAGGGAAGCGAGATCGTGTCCTCTTCCGGTTCTTGGACTAGCGGGAGCCTCTGGCGGATGACGGCATCTGCTTCCGCGAAGCCCCGGAGGCTAGCTGTAGCGTCGGAGGATGTCGGGTCGCTGGCGGTTTCGCGCAAGGGCAACCGTCTTGCGTACAATGCGCCATGGTACAAGGTCAACATCTGGCGTGTTGATTTGCGCGGTCCGAGTCAAACCCCGGGCACCCCATTCCTATTGATTGGTTCTACTCGAACTGAATGGCCCCCGACGTATTCGCCAGACGGAAAAAGAATTGCTTTCTGCTCAGACCGTTCCGGGCATCTTCAAATCTGGGTGTGCGACAGCGACGGGTCTAATGCGCAACAGCTGACTTCGCTTGGCGGAGAA
>JAGFXI010000422.1 GCA_017861095.1 Deltaproteobacteria bacterium
GAGGGGACGTGAATCACGTGGACCACCGAGGCGTACCTGGCCAGATCCGGTGAGACCTTGTGAATTTCGTTGGGGGTGGTCAGGAAGAACTCCTCCCTGAACAGGGTCCCGGTCTGGTCCGGATAAATGGCGACGGGGACGATCTGGGCCTCCACGAGATCATTGAAGAAGTGGGTACCGTAAGACACCTCCGGCCTGGACCCCCCCGCTTCAAAGGCGATTTCGCCGAGGATCAGACAGCGGTTGATGTCGCCGTATCCCACTCTGACGCCGAGGTTGATATCGTTGCTCCCCCAGCGTCCGGGACCGAACAGAGCGTACCGCTTGGTTTCCAGAAACCTGTTGATCTTGCTCACCACAGCAGCGATGGCGAGCTTCTCCTCGTAGGTTCCGAGCCTCCCGTAGGCCTTCGGGTCCACGTAGACCACGTACTCGACGTCCTTGATGACCGCGCTCGCGACACCCTGGTCGTTGGTGAACAGGATCTGTTCCCGGGGAAGGTTCTCCGGGAGGGAAACATTGCCCACATCAGGTCTGAAGGCGAGAGCCCGGCACTGGAGCAGGTAGAACTTACCGTTGTCCCAGGCAAACTCCACGTCCACCGGCCGGCCGTAGGCCTGCTCCAGCTTCCGCAGAATTTTCTTCAGGAGACCGACAAAGGGGGTCTTGGTGAGGAAGTTCTCGAAGGTCAAACAGGACCGGTTCGCATCGATCGCCTGCCCCTTGAACAGGGGAGCAGCGAGATGGCCGTCCTGATTCACCGACACCGCGTAGAAGAGATCCGGGTGCCCCACCTGCCGCAGGAGATCCAGGTAGGAGATGGTCTCCAGCCGCCGACTTTTCAGGTTGATGACGTCCATCATCTTCTGGGAGTATTTCGTGATCCGATCCGCTCCGATCTCCGGCCGCAGGAGGGGATGACTCAGGGGGATCATGCGGGGGTAGTCCTGGCCTACCCGGTCGACAGCCCGAGTTCCCAGCCCGAAGACGAGCCGAACAAGTCCTTCCTCCTTCTTGATCTGCGGATTCCAGATGTACGCGTTATGGGAGAAGGCTACCCCAGCTACAAAGGGGAAGAAGTAATCTCCCACGCGGCGACCCACGACTTTCTGGACCAGCACGCTCATCTTTTCGTCGAAGTCCAGCAGGTTATGGTCCAGACGGTAGAGGATCGGGGATGGCCCGAAGGTGCTCATGTGAACCCGCTTGAGGCCCCAGATGAACTCCTCAAGCCGCGTCTCCAGATCTCCCTGGTTGGCTAGGAACACCGAGTCGTATTTTCCCGAGAAGGCGTAGCCCACGTTATCCTCGAGGAGGCTGGAGGAGCGGAGGATGAGAGGATGCTCGTCTACCTCATCCAGGAAGGCTCGGAACTCCTCCACAGTGTCAGGCGGGAAGGAGGCCTTCTGGAAGAGCTGCGAGATGGTCTTGTACTCCTCCTCGATCATCTCCCGGGTCTTGTACTTCTGGCTGTGGAAGTAGTGCAACTCGTTGTAGTCGATGAAATCGGAAAAGATACCTGCGTTGAAGTAGTAGGAGTCTGGGATGGTGACGAACTTCTCTAGCTCGGGATCCCGCTCTGTCAGGCGAGGTAAAATGATCTTGTGGGCAAGGAGCATCCCGGCGGCCTTGCCCCCGATCTTCCCAGTCCGGCGGGGATTCCAGTAGGCCCGGTCGAGCATCTCGTCCACATCCCGGATGGTGATGTGGTTTTTGGCGATGCCGATGAAGCCAAGTTGGTTGGAAATGAAGTAGTTGATTAGGGCCACCCGAACCCCTTCCGCCTCACTCGGCGAGATGTAGACGTCGCCCTCGGGAATGTCACAGAACTCTTTGAGAGCAGCCCTGATCTCGGTTGAGGTCGCTCTTTCCCAATTCACCACTCGGGTGAGATTGCGGAATCGATCGTTTTTCCTCGCCAGATTGATATAATTCTCTACCTCGTTGGGTGTGAAGTGGCGGGCAAAGTGGAAGTCGACGAGGACATTGTGGTACTCCTGGACTTTCTCCCCAGTGATCTCGATCTTGTCCCTCTCCAGCCAGCTTCGCGCCTGCCTGTCGATCTCCTCCACGGTAATGACACCCCGTTGCGCCAGGGCGTTGATGAAGATCTTCCGCATCTCCTCGATCAGCCGGGGATGTCGGGTCATTTTTTGATAGGTGTGATAGGCACGCACTAGGCCGTTAAGTTCCATGAGCCCACCTTGAACGTTCTGTCCAGCCGGAGGACCTTGCACCGTCGCTGTTACCTCCGCCACGACTCTTCCTTCCGTAGGGTTAGGCGTCGATCGCCGGATCCGCGCAACGTGCTCTCGATGCAGTAAAAAGACCGGCAGATCCCTGGCAAAGAGCCTCTTCTCCAACAAGCACAACAGCAAAGCCACCGGGAGCAGTCGGTGGCTTTGCTCATAAGCTGAGCCTATCGTCCGCCTCCATCGCCTGTCGGCTGGGCCTTCTCGAGAAGGGTGGCGCGGGTGTCCTCGTTGAGAGCGGGCTATACCCAGCCGCGCAGCTTGCAGGCCTCGGCGACCCGAGCCACCGACACCAGGTAAGCGGCTTGCCGCATGTTGATCTTCTCCCTCTGGCTCACGGCAGCAGCAGGACACCCTTGTCGTAGAGGATCGCATCGGCCTCGGGTGTAGTGGGGCCGTTGGCGAGCTCGCAGGAGATCTTGCACCGAACCTTGTCGGCGTTCTCCTTGGTGATGACGTTCTCGAGGGCGGCTGGGAAGAGTACCGTCACCTCCATCGCCAAGAGGTCTTCGTTGCTGATCTCTTCCGCTCCCGGGAACCCCTGCAGGACCCCGCTCCTGAGCTTGTAGTCCACCAAGGCCTTGGCCTCGATACCCTTGGGATTGTAAACGCCGCCCTTGGAGTCGGAGGCGGCAACCAGCTTGAGACCAAGGATCTCCTCACCCAAGAGCGCCGCATGCTGTCCGGCGTTCCCGAATCCCTGAATCGCCATGGTCTTCCCTTTGAGGTCGGTCCCAACGAGCTTGGCCGCCTCCCGGGTAACATAGATGCCGCCGCGGGCGGTGGCATCGCCGCGTCCCTGGGAGCCGCCCAGAGGAATAGGCTTACCCGTGATTACCCCCGGGTGCGCTTCGCCCACGATGGTCTCGAACTCATCCATCATCCAGGCCATGATCTGCGGCGTGGTGTAGACATCAGGGGCGGGGACGTCGCGGGTGACCCCGAGGTTCCTGGCGACGGCTCGTATGTAGGCCCGAGCCAGGCGCTCTTTCTCCATCTCGGAAAGCTCCTTGGGGTTGCATACCACACCACCCTTCCCGCCGCCGAGGGGAATGTCCACCACCGAGGTCTTCCACGTCATCCAGGCGGCCAGAGCCCGGACCGTGTCGATGGTCTCGTCCGGATGCCAGCGAATACCCCCCTTGGCCGGACCGCGCGCCGTATTGTACTGGATGCGGAAGGCGTGGAAAATTCGGGTGCTTCCGTCGTCCATCTTCACCGGGAGAACCATCTTGATCTCGTGCATGGGCCAGCGGAGCAATTCATGAGTCGCCGGGTCCAGGCCAAGCTTCTCGGCCGCAGTATCCAGCTGCTGCTGGGCGATCTGGAAGGGATTGAGTCTCTGCATCGAACCGTCTCCTTTTAGTATGAGTAAACCTCTCCACCGAATCGTAAGTCGAATTTTCCACCAACCTCGCTACGATTTCAAGTAAAAAGGCAGAGATGGGGAGTGGGGCATAGGCGGAGGGCCTTCCAGCAGAGCGCCCTGCCTCCCACACGATCGCGGCTAGAAGCCGCTCGCACCCAAATGCGGCCGCCGCCAAAGGCAGTGGGGTCTGCGGCGCGAAGCGGATCCGGAGCCTCTATCCTAGTGAAGTGCCTAAAATGCCGGAAGTTATTCCGTAGGGCGGGTCTCCGTACCCTCGACATGCTTTCCGCCGCCGCCCGCTACAAGGCCGGGCCTCACAGTCTAATGGTGCGACCACGGCGTGGCGCGGCCTTGTCGAAGAGATTACCCAATCTCGCGCCATCGCGAGCGCTGAGGCCCAGTTTTTCAGCATCCTGTTAACGCGCCTGAATCCCTTCGGTTATCGGCCGCCGTCCATGAAACCCTTGCCAGAGGCCCAGGAAGAAGTGGCGGGCGTTGGTCCCGAGAGATCGGACCCGATAGCCCCCTTCCTGTACCACTAGGGTCGGTACGTGAAGCGAGCCAATCGTACGGCCATTCGCTTCAAAGTCCTTGGCCTGGAGCGACCAAGACCCGGTTGGATCGTCCTTGGCAGGATCAAGTCCAAAGGCGACGACGATGAACTTGGGATCGAATCGCTTGAGCCGCCGCAGAGCCCTGGCGAGGGTGTGCCGGTACTCATCTTCGGTTATCTTCTCGGGCAGCGGGAGGTTGAGATTGTAACCGTCCCCGTCCCCCCTTCCCCGTTCATCAGCGAAGCCGGTGAAGTAGGGATAGGCGAACCGGGGATGGCCATGGAGGGAGACGGTGAGCACGTCGCTTCGTTCGTAGAAGATCTCCTGGGTCCCGTTTCCGTGGTGGTAGTCCACATCCAGCACGGCCACCCGGCCCTGGGCGCTCAGATAGTGAGCGGCAATGGCGGTGGAGTTGAGGTAGCAGAAGCCCCCGAATGCCCGGCGCTCGGCGTGATGACCGGGTGGCCGCACCAGGGCGTAGGCGAGCCGATAGCCCTGAAGCAGCGACCGGGCTGCGGTCAAGGCGCAGTCCACCGCACCCCGGGCGGCGCGGTAGGCATTCCCATCGAGCGGCGTAAAAGTGTCGATGGCGTAGTAGCCCGCACGAAGGGAGAGATCCCGAGGAGGTCGGTATGGATAGATGGAACTCCCGGGTTCGACCGCCGCACACGTGCGCTTGAGGTAGGTCACAAACCGAGAGTCATGCACCCCCTTGACGGTCCGGTCGGAAAAATGACGAGGCTCCACTCTGGAGAAAAGACCGGTCTGCGAGATCCCCCGCAGAATCGCAGGTATCCGTGCCGGGGATTCCACGTACCCACGGTCGTGCACGTGGTGGAGGGCGTGCCCCTCGTTGACGACGAGGGCAATTTTCGTGTGAGCAGTCTGCACCATGGGCAACGTCCTCGGCTCCTCATCTCCATCGGGAGATCCGCCGGCAATCCGCGCGGAAACTTGGGCACGTCCATAACATATTAACATTCTAGGAGAGCTTGCTCAGCGTTCGATCCCGCCACTATCGACC
>JAGFXI010000093.1 GCA_017861095.1 Deltaproteobacteria bacterium
AGGAACGGATCGATCTAACCTTTGTCGGCCCGGAGAGCCCGCTTTCTGCCGGTATTGTGGATCGCTTCCAGGAGCAGGGCTTGCCCATTGTGGGACCGACCCAGGCGGCAAGCCGTTTGGAATCGTCCAAGTCTTATGCCAAGGTTATCATGCGGGATCTCGGGATTCCGGTCGCGGAATTTGCGGTCTTCGACAATCCGGCGAGAGCGTGCGACTACGTTCGCTCGGTCGGCTACGCCGTGGTGGTCAAGGCGGACGGACTGGCCGCAGGCAAGGGATCCCTCGTCTGCGACGATGCAGCCCAGGCGGAGGACGCCGTGCACCAGCTCATGGTGACCCGCATCTTTGGCGACTCAGGACGAGTGGTGGAGATCGAGCGTCGCCTCTACGGGCGGGAACTCTCCTTCTTTTGCTTTACCGACGGTAAGTCGGTGCTCCCCATGGTGGCCGTCCAGGACTACAAGCACGCTCGAGACGGAAACCAGGGGAAGAATACGGGCGGTATGGGCGCCTATTCACCCCATCCGTGGCTCACTGAAGACATGTCCAGGTCGATCATGGAACGGGTGGTCCTCCCCTTGATTCATGGCTTCCGGGAGAAGACCGGCATTGTCTACAAGGGGATTCTTTACGTCGGCCTGATGCTGGTGGTGGAGGAGGAGGGTGGTATCACCCCGTATGTGCTGGAGATCAATATTCGCTTGGGCGATCCCGAAGCCCAGGTCATCCTGCCTAGGCTGGAGACTGACCTGGTCGAGATCTCCGAGGCGATCATCCAGGAACGACTCCAGGAGGTGCAGCCCCAGTGGAGCCCCGACTATCGGCTCTGTCTGATAGGGGTGAGTGGCCGAACCAAGGGGAAGAAGGGCTGGTACCGCGGCTATCCCGAGCGCTACAAGATCGGCGTCCCAATTGACGGGGTGGCCCAGATCGATTCGTCCTGTCTGGTCTTCCATTCGGGAACCGCCTTTGGCGAGAATGGTCAGTTGATCACCACCGGTGGCAGGGTCCTATGTATTGTCAGCTCTGGCAGAACCCTTGCCGCTGCTAGAGAGCTCGCCTACCGGGAGATGAAGAAGGTGACCTTCGAGGGCATCTACTATCGAAGTGATATCGGGAAGGAGTAACTCCCTTGGCACGCAAGGCAAAGTCAACCAAGTCTCAGGCTGTCGTGCAAAGCCAGCCCGTGGTGGGGATCGTCATGGGGAGCGACTCAGACCTCCCGATTATGAGAGAGGCGCTGGAGACTCTCGCGCGATTCGGCATTCCTGCCGAGATCACCATCGCCTCCGCCCACCGCTCGCCCAAGCGGGTGGCTGCCTATGCCCACGGCGCGGCCCATCGCGGCCTCAAGGTGATCATCGCCGGGGCGGGAGGAGCCGCGGCTCGTCTGCTCTGGGGGGATGGGATGCCCTCCTTGCTACAGTGCAGATGCCGGCGGGGGTGCCAGTGGCCACCATGGCCATCGGGAAAGCCGGAGCGAAAAATGCTGCAGTCCTCGCGGCGCAGATGCTCGCCTTGAATGATTCTGGACTCCAGGGACAACTGCGACGATACAAGCTTGAGCTGGCTGATCAGGTGGACATGAAGGCGGAAGAACTCCGGCAAAAACTGGGAGAGCCATGACCACCGTCCTTCGCGCCTACCGGGGCCAGGATGTTGCTTGGGAGGCCGTCGGGCGGGCGGCAGGGGTCATTTGTAGCGGCGGGGTGGTGGCCTATCCCACCGAAACAGTCTACGGCCTCGGCGCCTTGGCCCTCCATGAGGGTGCCCTTGAGCAAGTATACGGGCTGAAGCAGCGGCAGCGCCATAAACCCCTGAGCATCCTCATTGACGATCCAAACGAGCTCGAAGGATTGGTTCAGACCATTCCCCCGAGGGCCCGGGCTCTCATGGCATGCTTCTGGCCCGGCCCTCTTACCCTTCTTTTTCTCGCGGCCGGGCACCTACCGTCAGTCCTCACTGGGACAGGCGGGAAGTTGGGTGTACGGGTATCGTCCCACCCCGTGGCACGGGAACTTGTGCGAGCTGTGGGAGCCCCCATCACCGCCACCAGCGCTAATCAATCCGGCGCCCCGAGCTGCCGAACGGGTGAGGAAGTCCTTAGGCAACTGGGGGCACAATTGGCGTTTATCCTGGACGGCGGCTTGACGCCCGGAAGCGAAGGTTCTACAATCGCCGACGTTACCGTGGAGCCCCCGAAAATTGTGAGAGTGGGGGTGATTGCGGCCGACGAGGTGCTCCGCTGCTGGCGGCAAGGCGCGGCGGTCCGGTGAAGATGGAATGCCATATCCCCTTCGTTATCCCACTCCCCGTTTTTCGCGTCCCCGTCATGAAGCGATCAGCCTTTCCATCCGGGGCTTGCTTCTCTCTTGCAATTTGAGCGTATCCTAGGTAGAGAAACTAGAGCACTCTGGCCTGGATGTTGCTTTCGAGATCGGATGAGCTTGGCGGAGTCAACGCCGGCGTGACTAACGTTGCCTACCGCTTCCGACCATCGAGCTCGGACCGCCCACGCAGGGAACCATGAGGAAGGCCTTTTCGAGAAAATTTGTTGAGATGGTGCAAGGGAGCCTCGTCTCCCGGGTGCTGGGGTTTGTCCGGGAGGCGGTGGTTGCCTCGTATTTTGGGGCGAGCCGGGCGACCGACATCTTCGCCATCGCCTTTACCATTCCCACCCTGTTTCGCCGAATTCTCGGCGAGGACATGGTGGAGAAAGCCTTTCTGCCTTCCTTTCGCCAGCTCATCGCATCAGGAGAGTACCGTCGCGCCTGGGTTCTCGCCTCTCGGATTCTCACTTTCATGACCCTTTTGCTGCTCCTGCTTATGGGGCTCTGCTATTTGTTTACGCCGGACATCGTGAGTGCCATCAAGATCACCGCCGACCAGCAACAGTTTTCGCTCGAAGACCTTCGCCGGGCGGAAATTATGACGTACTATGTATTGCCCTTCATGGTAGCCATCGGCCTGGCTTCCTTTGTGGGTGGGCTGCTCCTCTTCCTGGATGCGACGGTGAGCTACTCTCTTGCACCCATGTTTCTCAGCATCGGCGCCGTCGGAGGCATAGTAATCTTCAAGCCCTATGTGGGCATCTACAGCATGGCGGTTGCCTTCGTCCTGGGCGGGGTGCTCCAGTTCCTCGTTCAGATCCCGCCGCTGATTCGGGCTTCCCGTCGGAGCGGCCTGGGACTGCGGTTCTCCATAGGGGATGCAGATGAGGGCGTACCGGAGATGAAGGAAGTGGGGAGGCAGTCGCGCTGGATATTTCTTCAGTCCCTCGCCAACAAGAGCGTGGAGGTCGTTGAACGGCTTCTCGCCGCCGCTCTGGTCCCGGGGAGCGTGGCGGCTCTCTATTTTGCCCGCAGACTGGTGGAGCTACCGAACGCCATCGTCGGTCTCTCGGTGGGGAGAGCCGGCGTCACCGACCTCAATGACGAGGCCCAGCGGCGCGACTGGTCCGCCTTCCGGGATACGGTCGTTCGGGGTCTCCAGTACAATATCGCGAGCATGGTACCCATCACGATATTCGTCATCGTCCTCTCGATCCCCATCACCGCAGTGGCCTATAGGCGTGGCGCCTTCGGCACGACCTCGGTAGCTATGACCTCGCTCGCCTTCTCCTTCTACACCGTGGGGCTTCTGGGCACGGGGTTTTGGGGTCTCTACACGCGGATCTATCCGGCGCTGGCGAAGAATCAGGTTCCTCTTTATACCTCGCTTGTCTGTGCCGTGGTGAATGTCGTCCTGGACATCCTCCTGGTCAAGACTCCCCTTATGAACGGCGGCATCGCCCTGGGATCATCCGTCGCCATCAGCCTCAACGCAGCGATGCTTTTTGTTGCCTTCAACGGCGAGCTACGCCGCCTGGGTCAGAGGGGAATCGGATGGCAGGATCTCAAAAGTGCGGCTCTCTCCACCACGCTGGCGAGCGGTGTGGGTGGTTTTGTCGTCTGGGCCCTTTTCCCTTGGTTCCGGGGGATTCCTCTTGTCTCGGCGTTGCCGCAGTTCGTCTTCTCCCTACCCGACGTGGCGGCTCTTGGGTTGGCGGGCAGTGTCGGCGTGTTCTCCTTTCTCCTCGCCTTGGGTTACTGGAGCAGATTCCAGGGTGAGAAGCCGGGTGCGACCGACCGGGTGATTCTCACCGGCGGCGGTACCGGTGGCCATGTGAATCCGGCCCTCGCCATCGCCGAGGCGGTAAAAGAACGGAACCCGGGTGCCCGCTTTCTTTATGTGGGAGTCCGCGGCAAGGCCGAATCGGTGATCGTGACCCGAGCCGGGTATCCCATCCGATACGTCTATGCCTCTGCATTTCCGGGGTTTCGACCCTCGCTGACGCTTCTACGGTTTGCCCTGGCGCTGGCGGTGGGAATTCTACAATCGTGCTTCTGGATTGCTGCATTTCAGCCGGGAATGATCATCGGCACGGGCGGGTACGCCAGCGCCCCGGTGATCTTTGCCAACACGCTCATGCGCGCCCTCGGACTCAGCCGTGCCCGGGTCTACATCCATGAACAAAACAGCGTTCCCGGGAAGTTGAATCTGGCCATCGGCCGTTGGGCCGACAGGGTTCTTCTCACCTTTCCCCAGACAAAGGCCTGGTTTTCACAAAACAGTGTGGTGGTGGGTTATCCAGTTCGTCGCTCTGTTACCTTAGACCAGCGGGCCAAGGCAGAGAGCTCTCCCCCTCTTCCCATCCCTCCCGGAAGACGGGTGGTATTCGTGTTCGGTGGCTCTCAGGGGGCGCGAACGATCAACCGTGCCCTCGTGGACGCCTTGGGTTACATAAAATCCGGTCGTGACGAGCTCTTCATCATCCATGGGGTTGGTCTCATGAACACCCCAGAGTACCGGGCCCGGGAGGATACGACCGAGAGATTGCGCACGAGATATAGCGTGGCGGAGCAGGAGGAGATTGCGTCCTTTTACTATGTACAGGACTACTTTCACAACATCGGCGACATCTATGCGGTGAGTGATCTCGTGGTCTGCAGGGGCGGGGCCGGCAGTCTAAACGAGATCTCGGCCATGGGCAAGCCGGCGCTGATTATCCCTAAGGCCAACCTGCCAGGGGAACACCAGATCATGAATGCGCGGGCTATGCGGCAGGCAGGCGCGGCCGAGGTCATTTACGAAGACACGGTCATGGAAGAAGGGGTGTTGTTGGAGAAGGTGGAGGGAAAAGAGCTCGCCGACCGGATCCTTGCCCTCCTCAATAACCGCCAGCGCCTGGCGACCATGGGCGGTTGCTCCCGGGCCTTTATGAGACATCACGCCCTGGAGCGGATCGCCGCCGAGATACACGGCACTCCTTTCCCGGAGCGGGGTGCCGATGACTCGGGGTCGCCCCAGCTGAAGCCGCTCCTCACCAATGCCCAACTGCTGCGCCTCCTGGAGCGGACCTGGGAAAAAGAGAAGGATCGCTATGCGCCTCATTTCGTCATCACGGATCTTGATGATCTTGAATACTACCGCCATCGAGCCGCATCACTCCTCACCTCCCCCCATTGGCAAGAGCGCAACCTCGGCGTGAAACTCATTGGGTACCTCAGGCATGAGGAGAAACTTTCATCGCTCCTCCACTTGCTCGCGGACCCAACTCCGGCGACCTGGCTTCAAAGAATTTTCGGTGGGGACTATCGGCAGGTGGGGTTTATCCGCCGCAATGTGCTCGCTGCCCTGCAGCACCTGAACTGCTGGAATCGAGAGGCGGAGGCCGAAGTGAGTCGGGCCCTCGAGGACGGCTACTACGAAGTTCGAACCCAGGCCGCCCGGACCCTCAGGCACTTCGCTGATCGGCTCATGGAGCGGGAGGCTATCTGTGAGCGGCTCCTTTTCCTCCTGAGGGATCGATCCTTCGAGGTGGTCATCGAGGCCGCTGTGGCCCTGGGTGCCGTTGGTGTAGATCGACGGGCGATTGAGGCGCTTCTGGATCTCAAGGAGCACCACTACTGGCAAGTCCGCGACGCGGCGCTGAAAGCGCTAGCCCTACTGGTGAAACGGGATGTCATCCACGATCGTCGCTGGGTGGTCACGGAGGTTTCTCGCTTCATCCTGACGATGACGGACTTCCGCTCTCACTTCACCATCAAGGAATCCTACCGTCAGCTCTTTGATCTCTGTCGGGAGATCGAGGCCAAGGAGAGCCTGCTCCAGGGGGAAGGGGCATCCCGGGGCGTTGAGCCGGTGGTGGGACGAGAGCGGAAGGTGCAGGGCGGCTAGATGTCCTCCACACGGCAGGCATGAGGAACGGCGATGCTTTACTATCTTGGCCGTTGGCTCCAGAGCCAGTTCGACGCGCTCGGGTTTCTTCGACTATTCAACTATCTGAGTTTTCGGTCCATCATGGCGGCACTGACGGCTGTGCTCATCGTTTTTGTTCTGAGTCCACGCTGGATCAGGGCCATGCATCGGCGGAATTTCCTTGATCAGGTTCGTGAGACCGGGATCTGCTCCGCCTTTGACAAGGCAGGGACACCTACCATGGGCGGAGTGCTGATCGTTGTAGCGGTGACGGTCTCCCTGCTCCTTTGGTGCAATCTTGGCAATTCCTTCTTGCTCTCGAGTCTCGCCGCACTGCTCTGGTTCGGGGGGATCGGTTTCTGGGACGATTGGTTGAAAAGCAGTCGCGGTAGTGGTGAGCAGGGCCTCGGCGAAATGACGAAGCTTCTCTATCAGGGTGCCTTTGCTCTGGCCTTCGCCATTGTCTACTTGGGGCCGCTATCCCCAATGCCGGCCGAGATCGCCACCCGCCTCTACTTCCCCTTCATCAAGAAACCGGTGGCGGATCTGGGAATCTTTTATGGCGCCTTCGTGTTTCTCTTCGTCCTCCTGGTCGCCAATGCTGTAAACATCACCGATGGCCTCGACGGGCTCGCCATCACCCCGTCCATTTTTGTCATTGCGGTCCTTGGAGTGTTCGCCTACGTCATGGGAAATACGATCTATTCCGTATACCTCCAGTACCCTTATCTCCGCGGCGCCGGCGAGCTGACCGTATTCGCTTCGGCCTTCATCGGAGCGGGTCTCGGGTTTCTCTGGTACAACGCCTATCCCGCTCAGATCTTTATGGGAGATACCGGCTCTCTCGCCATTGGAGGAACCGTTGCGGTGATCAGCGTCCTCCTGAAACAGGAAGTCCTTTTTCCCCTCGTGGGGGGACTGTTTCTTGTGGAAGCACTCACCTCCCAGATTCAGGACAAAGTGGGAGTCCGATGGCTCGGCCGGAGGATATTCTACCGGGCGCCGCTCCACCACAGTCTGCAGCACCGGGGGTTTGCCGAGACCAAGGTGGTGATCCGCCTCTGGATTATTTCCGGTATCCTCGCCCTCCTTGCCCTAGCGACTTTAAAGATACGATGAGGGCGCCCAGTTGTAGAAGGGCGAGGCCTTGAGCCACGGCGAGAGCTCTTAGCCCGCATTATGCCCGAACCACCTGCTGCGACCGCGGATATGGCCGCCCTTCCGGGCGTCCTCGGGTCTCAAACCTTACGACGTACTGAACAAGTACGCCTCAGGTCCGAGACCCTGTGGTTGCCCGGGGGCACGACCATCTCCACGATCTCGCTACGGCGTCTCGTGCATAATGCGGGCTAGCACCCGTCGCTCTCCTCGTGGCCGGGGGATGGCGAGTCGTCTTCGGTGGTCGAGGGATTTCTGGACGTCTTATCCCGCTCCACGTAAGCGTAGGCGCTGTGATTGTGGATGGATTCAAAATTCTCTGAATCTACCGAATACCATGTGATATGGTCGTCCCGATCCAGCCGGGCGGCGATGTCCCGGACCACATCTTCAACAAATTTAGGGTTCTCGTACGCCTTTTCGGTCACATATTTCTCATCCGGCCGTTTGAGCACCGAATATACCTCGCAGGAGGCCTCCGACTCGACAAGTTGGATGATCTCCTCCAGCCAGACAAAACGGTTGAATCGCACCGCTACCCGTACCACCCCCCTCTGGTTGTGCGCACCGAAATCGCTGATCTCCTTCGAGCAGGGGCAGACAGTAGAGATGGGGACAACCACCGCCGCCACCATATCGTAGCCACCTTCATCACTCAGGGAGCCCATGAGGCGGCAGCCGTACTCCATCAGTCCGGCGGCTCCGGATATCGGTGAAACCTTCTCGACGAAGTAGGGAAAGGTCACCTCTAGGTGGGCCGACTGGGCCTGGAGTCGATGTTTCATGGTCTCAAGAATGGCAGGAAAATTGCGAATGTGGACCTCGCCGCGGTATTCATTGAGGATCTCGATGAAGCGGCTCATGTGCGTGCCCTTGAACTCTTGGGGCAGATTTACGTACATGTTGATGGTGGCCACCGTCTGCTGACGGCCGTGAGCCCGGTCCAGCACCGTGATCGGGTAGCGAATGTT
>JAGFXI010000423.1 GCA_017861095.1 Deltaproteobacteria bacterium
AGCAGAGGGCAGAGTGCAGCAAGGTGCAGGGCGTAAGGCCCAAGGCGTAAGGCGCATTGGAGATCCACGTCCTATCCAGACGAAAAAGAAATCTGCGCAAATCTGCGTGAATCTGCGTCCTATTCAATCCGTCAGCACCGGTTGATGAGGGAGGCCAGGTAGCCGGCGCCGAAACCGTTGTCGATGTTCACCACCGCCACCCCCGGCGCACAGGAATTGAGCATGGCCAGCAGGGCCGCCAGCCCGTGAAAGGAGGCGCCGTAGCCGATGCTCGTCGGTACCGCAATGATCGGCCTGTCCACCAGGCCGCCCACCACGCTCGGCAGCGCGCCCTCCAGGCCCGCCACCACCACGAAGACGGTCGCCCGGCGAAGCTGCTGCAAGTGCTCAAGCAGCCGGTGCAGGCCCGCCACGCCCACATCGTAGAGGCGATCCACCAGGTTCCCCATAATATCCGCGGTAATCACTGCCTCCTCTGCTACCGGTATATCCGAGGTTCCCGCCGCCACCACCATGATCGTGCCCCTCCCCTTCCTTGGGGCCTCCTGCGGCCGCACCGTGAGTGCCCGGGCCAGATCGTGATAGACGGCGGCAGGGATCTCCTGCCGGACGATGGCGGCCTTGGCGGCATCCACCCGGGTCACAAGGACCTGGGCCCCATGGGAGAGCAGTGATTTCATGATCATCGCGATCTGGTCGGCACTCTTGCCCTCGCCGAAGATCACCTCGGGAAATCCACGACGCAGCGTGCGGTGGTGGTCAACCCGGGCAAAGCCGAGATCTTCGAAGGGCAGGGTCCGAAGCCTCTCCACCGTCGCGGCGAGGTCGAGCTTGCCCCCTCGGAAATCCTCGAGAATCTCCTTGAGCATCTCTTCGTTCACGGGGCTCCTCTTGCCCGGCCTCCGGGACTTGTTCAAGTCGCTCCATCGCTGCGCTCGTTCTATCGCCCCGCACGGCGGGGCTCGTTCAAATCGCAGATTCGAGCGATCAGCCGTGAGCTCTCAGCTTTCAGCAACGAACCGCACAGCGCCATCTTCCTGGTTCCTGACTAATCCAACCAATCGAACCAATGAAACCAACGTAACTCGGTAAACTTGGTCTGTTGCCTCACGACCTCAAGCGCAGTGATCCTCCAATCTCACACGGGGCGAAGCCACCGGCCTTTTCCCATTGAGCACGTCCCGCACCAGTTCCGCCTGCCTGAGAGCGATACGACCTCGAGCCTCCAGCGCGGCGCGGGCTTTGCTGCCTGTCACGCGCAGCTCCTCCAGATGAGAGAGATGATGGACCATCCGTTCCAGGAGTTCGTCCCGGCTCCGCACGGAGATCCCACAGCCGCCCTCCTCCAGGAGACGACGTTCCTCCAGGAAGTTCTCCATGTGGGGGCCATAGAACACTGCCTTCCCCCACGCAGCGGGCTCCAGGATGTTCTGCCCCCCCAGAGGAACTAGGCTTCCCCCGCAGAACGCGAGGTCCCCAATCCCGTAGAGATCGAAGAGATCTCCCACTCCATCTACCAGGATCACGCGGGCCCTTCGCTCCTCCCGACCCTCAGCAAGGCAACTGTAACGCTGAAACGGAAGGCTGCGCCGCCGGAACCATTCTTCCAGCCGGCCGAGGCGATTCAGATGGCGCGGAGCGAAGATACCCACGAGGTCGGGCCGCCCTTTTCCAAGCTCCGTGAAAACCTCGGGAAGCCAGTTGAGTTCCCGGTCACGGATACTCCCCGCGACCAGCACCGGCTGGTCGGAGGCGATATGGAGTCTCCGCCTCAAGGTGTCGGCCCGATTCAGCTCCGCTCGCTCGAGAAGGCCCGCCCCCTTCATATTCCCTGTCACCGCCACCCGTTCGGCCGGGGCTCCCATGGCGATGATTCGCTCGGCGTCGGCCCCCGAGATCATGGCGAGTCCGGCAAACCCGCGAAGAAGGGGGGCAAGAAGCCATCGGAGCCTCCGGTAGCGAGGGAAGGATGCTGCCGAGATCCGCCCATTGAGGAGGACGATCGGGATTCCGAGTCGATGCGCCTCTCCGAGAAAATTGGGCCAGAGCTCCGTTTCCAGGCAGACCACGAGGTCCGGCCGAAGGTGTCTGAGGGCCCGGCGGACCGGCCCGAGAAAATCAAGGGGAAAGTAGATCGGGTGAGCCCGAGTCGCAAATCGCCCTCGGGCCAGTTCCTGCCCTTGGGGCGTCATGGTGGAGAGCACGATGTCGATGCCGGGGCGGATACTGTCCAGCGCCGTAACGAGCGCCCCCGCCACGCCCACCTCACCCACGGAAACGGCATGGATCCAGAGACGGGGCCCCCGGCCCTGTCTCGGGTCGAGCTCCGGGGTGTAGCAGCCTAAGCGCTGGCGCCACTCCGCCCCCTTCCTGCCCGGAAGAAGGCGCGCCGTCAAATAGGCGAGGGGGGCGAGTGCCCCCGCCGGCACCATCGCGGCATTATACAGAAAGAGGGACAGGTTCATCCGACCTCGATCACCCGCCTATCACAGGAGCGGCAGGTAGCGCTCCACTTCGTACTTGCTCACGTGGATCCGGTACCGGTCCCACTCGATCTTCTTGTTGGCGACGAGCTTC
>JAGFXI010000424.1 GCA_017861095.1 Deltaproteobacteria bacterium
GGGCTGATACGCCGTCACCAGCGCGCCGTCCGTCACGCTGGACTTGCCGATGCGCCCGGAAATGGGCGCGGTGACACGAGTGTAGCCCAAGTTGATGCGGGCCGCTTCAGCCGCCGCTTTCCAATATTCGATCTCGGCCCGAGCCTGTTCCATCGCGGCTGCCGCGTCGTCGTAGTCCTGCTGGCTGACCGCCCTATCAGGGATCAATTCCCTGTATCGTTCGGCCCTCGACCGAATCGAGGGCAGATTGGCTTCTGCCTTGCCGAGAGACGCCTTGGCCGAGTCATGGGCTACCTGAAAGGGAGCGGGATCGATCTGATAGAGCAACTGCCCGGCTTTGACATCAGAGCCCTCCTGGAACAGGCGCTTCTGGATGATGCCGTTGACCTGCGGCCGGATTTCCGCGACAAGGTAGGCGGAGGTACGGCCGGGCAACTCGGTGGTCAGCTCAAGCTTTTGCGGCTCAACCGTCACCGTGGCCACTTCCGGGACGGGAGTCGCCCCGCCTTGCTTCCCCTGCCCGCTTTCACAGCCGCCCAGCAAGAGAAGGCTCGAAAGAGCCACCACGGCCATAGTCCATCTAAGTGGTTCATTACCGTTCTTATTCAGTTGCATCAAACACCTCCAAAATATCGGTAATGAGCGTATTCCATTTTCAAACCCATGCACGAATTCACGGATCAACCAGTCCCTTGAGGAAAATATCCAAAATGGTGTCCGGGTCTTCCGGATAAGGATGGCGCTCCGGCGCGTCGAGCCAGAGAAGAAGAAAAGCATCGACGACGCTGTCGAGGGCAACGGCCAGATGATAGGGGTCGGTGACGTTCTTGAACCGTTTGTTTTTAATCCCACTGTCAAAGATCAAGGCAAGTCTTTCCAGGAAGGCGTAATATCGTTTTCGCAGCTCTTCATCCAGGCCCGCCTTGATGTTGAAGCTCGCTCCTCTGCTCTCGGCAAGAAAGAGGCGAACGAAGGGAAGATTCCCGCGAAACCTTTCGCCTTTGGTCCGGACGTAATTTCGCAGTTTTTCAACCTCATCATCCCCGTCCCCAATCGCTCGCGCGACTGCATCCTCGAACTTGTCGCATTGCTCCAGAACAAGGGCCTTGTAGAGGTCCTCCTTGTTATCAAAGAACCTGTAGAGTGTCCCGATGGCGAACTCGGCCTTCACGGCGATCTCGTGCATGGAGACGTTGTGATATCCCTTCTGCGAGAAAAGGTCGAAGGCGGCCGCGAGCATCTCTTGCCGTTGCCGTAATTTCTCTCTTTCCCGCCTCGGGAGCTTCTCGGTTTGCATCGCTTGACCCCCTGCGGCGTGTAATTATAATGCAAAATATGAACCAATCGTCATGATATAGAACACGACGGCATATTGTCAAGAAAATTTAGCGACGGTTACAGGGGCTTGGATGTGACGGACTGGGGAGTGAGACAGAAGCCGCTCCTGAAGAGAGACTCTCGTCCACTCAACCTCAACACCCGGTTGAACAGATCTCAACGTTCGCGACCGGTTCCCACCAAGCATCTGGAAAGCTTCGCTTTTACTGCTCCATCGCCTGTCGGACCGAGGGGAAGAGGTCCATGTTGGTGTGAGGGAGGAAGAGGGCGGCGACGAACTCGTCCATGAAGTCGGGGCTCACGGAGAGTTCAAAGTAGGTCATCTGGCGGGCCAGGTTGCAGGCCCTATCGTAGGCATGCCTGGAGAGGAGGGCCATGCGGGCACCGGTGAGAGAGCTGTTGCCGATGAACCGTACCTTGTCGAGAGGCACATCGGGAAGAAGGCCGATGAAGATAGCCTTCTCCAGGTTCAGGTAGTTACCGAAGCCGCCGGCGACGAAGATCTGTGCCAGATCCCCAAAGGAAAGCCCCACACTCTTGAGGAGCACGCGCATGGCGGCGAGGATGGCGCCCTTGGACTTGATGAGATTACCCATGTCGGTTTCGGTAATGACGATGCTCTTGCCGGTCTCGGTCTCCTGGTCGGCGGCGAGGACGAACTCCCAGCCGTCCACGCCTTCTCGGACCCAGGAATCGCCGCGGGTCTGGAAGAATTTGCCGTTGGGGTCGATGATTCGGTTTCGGAAGAGCTCGGCGATGGCATCGATGAGCCCGGAGCCGCAGATCCCCCGGGGGGCGGTGCCGCCGATGGTCTCGTAGCCGACGCGGTCGCCGTCGATGGTTACCTTCTGGATGGCGCCGCGGGTAGCGCGCATGCCGCATCTGGTGCCGGCCCCCTCGAAGGCGGGGCCGGCGGAGGCGGAGCAGCAGACAAGCCACTCGTTGTTGCCGATGACGATCTCACCGTTGGTGCCGATGTCGATGAGAGCGGAGATCTCGGGACGGGTGCTCATCCCCGAGGCCAGGACACCGGCGGTGATGTCGCCGCCCACGTAGGATGCCGTCCCCGGCATGCAGACCACCACGGCCCGCGGGTGGAGGTGGAGGTCAAGCTCGGCGGCTGAGGCCGTGGGCGGGAAGTTCACCGTAGGGATGTAGGGCTCGAGCCTGATGGTGCAGGGTTCGAGACCCAGAAAGAGGTGGGTCATGGTGGGGTTCCCGGCGGCGCACAT
>JAGFXI010000094.1 GCA_017861095.1 Deltaproteobacteria bacterium
ATCCAGACGGCTTTTCTGAATGGCAGGGCGGTTGATCTCAAGACCGCCCTCCACAACCGGGATAGGCTCACCCTGGTGCCGGCTGTGGGTGCAGCGTGAGAAGAAGTACCCCGACAGCCGGTGTTCTGGAGGCTGTTGGGGGATCGCCGCCGGCCTTTGAACCCGCTGAACCCAACCAGCAATAGGGAGCGTATGGTAGGTGTGGCCGCGGGTTCTCGGGTGAACAAGGCCGAAGAGGCGAGCCGGGGGGTAGAGAGGAAAGGGGGTAGGGGAGTGGGAAAGCAAGGGGAAAGTCTGAGGCGAGCGGTCGCGCTGCTGGCCACAGTCCTCTTCATAGCGGGATGCGCGGTCCAGCCGAAGATCTGGTTCCAACCCGGTGTGACCGATGAACAGACCCAGCGCGACTACGACGAGTGTCTCCGGCGCGCCGAAGCCGCGGTGAAAGCATCTACCAGCCCGGGCTACGGCGCCCTGGGCAGCTACGGAGCTTCAGGAGGGGCGATCGCAGCCACTCAGGCTGCGGAGACGAGAAACTGCATGGAGGGTAAGGGCTACAGTTTGGTGGATCGTAGCGAACCGCGGCCGCCTTCGTCCCCGACCTACTAGCTCAACCCTTGTTCAATCTCGACAACGCATCCCGGGCCGCGTCTCCCTTCCGCTTGCCTAACTTCGCCGTCCCCGCAGGTGGTCGCCAATCCGTCTCATCCCTTCGAACTCATCCGCATCCAGCGGTCCAAGGTCGACCGCCCGGAGGGCCTCCCGCATCTGGTCCAGAAGCTTCGGCCCCGTCATGCATACATCGACGGCCCATCCTGCCATCGTAGAACCGTTCCCCCACGCCCGGATCCCTCCCACCAAAATTTCCCCGCCGAAATCCGTCGTCTCGAGAAGATCGGCACGGAGTTTGCTCAGCGCAACGGATGAAGCGAACAGCGCTTTGCTCAGTCGGGAGGGTTTGGGGCATGGATAGGGAATCAGAGGAACCGACCGCTTTGGGTCTCCACTCGAGAACGACCGTGAGATGGCCGGTCTGTCTGGTCACGCCGGTCTCCATCATGGAAGGGGAGACAGAAAGCATCAATCTCGATGGCGTTCTCATTTCCTGTCACGAGTCGCCTCCTCACGAAGGAACCTTCTCTTTGCTGCTCGAGATTTCTGAGCGGCCTCCCTTTAAGGCGACGGTCAAGCTCGCCTGGACGACTCTCTTACATTCAGATGACAGCGCCCCGACTCTTGGAGCCTATCTGCAGTTTGTGTCGGTTGGCGACGCCGACCGCCGCTTCCTGGAGGAATTTCTTGCAGGAGATCGCCCCGCAGATGTGGATCACTTACGCGGGTCCGCCGATGATATACTGATGGACACTACGGTACCACAGGCTGTCCCGGGGTATGAGGGCGAGCAAGCCGAGGAGTCGAGCGCCGTGGGCGGAGACTACGAAACCCTGTCGGTGAAAGTCGCCGCCCGAGTCCATATGAGAGATGTGGCCCGTTCTCTCGGTACAGAGTTCGAGAGGCTGAGAGACCTCAATCCGCACATCCGTGGTTACTATCTGCCCGTCGGTCAATACACCGTCAACGTCCCGCGCAAGGTCGCATTCAAATTGCCTGCCGTCCTCCAGCAACTCAGCCGCAGCATCTCCCTGCGGGGAGACAAGATGACCGATAGCCACCATGTGGTGCAGCCGGGGGAGACTCTCAAAGGGATAGCCAGGAAGACAGGGGTGTCAGTGACCAAGTTGAAACGGCTCAATGCCCTTGACGGCAACGTGGTCAGGGCGGGACAGAGACTGCGCGTCAGGAGCGGGAAGCAGCACTGACGATCCCCTCGACCATCTATTGCTCGATCCAGTGGGAGGGCTGATTCCCAGCGACTCATCACGGCCTCACACCGGTCGTCGCACTTGCGTCATAAACCGTGTTGCTTGCCTCCAAGAGGAACGGTACTTCTCGGACAGGACGGGATCCCCACCGGATACGGCCGCATGACCACGGCGCATAAGGACGAGCCGGGGTTGTGATGGCCGGCGCTCCGGTGGTTTTCAGCCGCCGGATTTTTAGCACAACCACGGCAAAGAGACGGGTCCTCAGTCCACCAAAAACAGTCTTTGCAGTGTGTAGTGGGTCTGCATTGCATGGTTGAGCAGGCCTCTTATGTTCTGCTGGTTTCGTCCGCCCTTTGGGAAACCCGTGTATACGGTATATCAGGAAGTGTGCCAACCCGATCTCGTGCGAAGAATAACGGGAAAAACAATCTGTTGTCATGCTTCCTCTGATTCCCTTCGCAGGCCAAGAGCGCGCCGAAATTTGACAGCATCTGCCAAACTGTGGTCGGCTCTCGCGGGGGGAATGTGGGCTAGCGGTAAATTTTGTCGTTGATCTGGATCTCTTCGACCCAGATCACCTCGCAGGCGCCGGCGCCGACGTCCTCGCGGGAGGTAGAGCTTGCCATCGCGACCCCGCCCGAGGCGTTCTTGATGGTTACAAGATAACCCGCGATGCGAACCTTGTCGCCGCGGCCGGGCCAACGCACCGCTTTGAAGAGGTTGCGCCGACCCTCGGCCGGGATCAGGTGATTATTGCTGATGTGGGCGGTGATGTAGCGTCGCTCGTCGTCGGAGACCGGGTCCCTGCTGCTCCAGAACAGCCAGCGCCCGCCTTGGTTGAAGGAGTACCTCTGCTGCAGGTCGGCAACCCGCGGGCCCCAGATGAGGCCCAGATCCACGTCGAAGAACTCACTCTTGAATGCGAGGTTGTAGGTTTCGACGGAGAGCACCTCGCCGGAGATCTCGTAGCTATAATGTTTCTCGATGAGATGGCTCTTGCCATCGAACTCGACGGGCACCGACTCGGGCGAGGGGAGGGCGGTCTGCCGCGGTTCGCGGCTTACATCGATGGCCTCACCACGGGCCACGGCCCGCGGCCGCATGTAGATCTGCGCGTAACCGAGGTAAAGCACCAGCGCCGCGATCGCCACCGGAATCAGTCGTCTCAAAAGTGATCCTCATTTGCCGGTTCGTTTTTTTCTGTTCTCCGGAAGTTCGGCAATCTACTTCACTTCTTTGATGGAGACGACGTTTTCATACATGGAGAGTAGCGGGAGCCTCCACCCGTATTTCTTGATCATGACTTCCCGACCCTTGAGTCTGATGGCCTCGTTCTGGATCGTCCCCGAATTCACCTTGAGGCGATACTTCGCATCGTAGTTTGCGAACGGCCGGTATTCGGTAGCGATCATGAACCGTCCATCGACCTTCGTCATCTGGGCATCCGTTATCCTGGTGCGGACCGTATCGGAGATGAAATAGCTGTACAAGGCCATCGCGACGACGACGCAAATGGCGATGAGTATCGCCGTTACTTTCCTTTTTGTTGACCAATCTGCCACCGGAAACCTCCTCCTCTGTGAACCTCTGGCCCGAAGGATCTTCTTGCCTGCCATGGCTCCGACCAGCCCGGCTCACATGACAGTTTCCTCCGACATCACGAAAAGAGTCTTTCGGCATCCTGCTAGTGGGCGCCAAGGAGGGCCAGCAGCACGCCGCCGGCCACGACGCTCGCGATCTGCCCTGCAGTGTTTGCCCCCATGGCATGCATGAGCAGGAAGTTCTCGAAGTCCTCCTCCTGCCCCATTTTCTGCACCACTCGGGCGGCCATGGGAAACGCACTGATGCCGGCGGCCCCGAGGAGGGGATTGAAACGCCCCTTGCTCAGAAAGTTGAGAAATTTTGCAAAAAGCAATCCTGCGGCCGTATCCAGGCCGAAGGCGAGGATACCGAGACCGAGGATCGCGAGGGTCTGCATCTTGAGAAAGGTTGCCGCCTGCATGGTCGAGCCGACCGCAAGGCCAAGAAAAAGCGTGACGATGTTCGCGATCTCGTTCGACGACGCCTTGGTCAAGCGCTCCACGACCCCGGATTCCTTCAGGAGGTTTCCGAGCATGAGGGTGCCGATCAGCGGGGTCGCCATGGGTACCAAGGTGCCGACGACAACGAATACGGCAATGGGAAAGATGATCCGGATGCGGCGGCTGATCGGGCGCGAGGTGTAGGGCATGCGGATCAGCCTTTCCTTCCGCGAGGTGAGCGCCCGCATGATGGGCGGCTGGATGATCGGCACGAGAGACATGTAACTGTAAGCGGTCACCGCGATCGGCCCGAGCATATGAGGTGCAAGGAGGTTGCTCACGTAGATTGATGTCGGTCCGTCAATGGCACCGATGATCCCGATGGAGGCGGCCTCTTTGAGGTCGAACCCCAGAAGGAGGGCGAGCATCAGGGTGCCGAAGATACCAAATTGACCGGCAGCACCGAGGAGCATCATCCGCGGGTTTTCCAGAAGGGGGCCGAAGTCGGTCATGGCGCCGATGCCGATGAAAACCAAGAGGGGGAAGAGCTCGTTGTCAACGCCGGCTTTCTTGAGAACAGTGAACATTCCCTCTGCCTCGATCATCGGCGACAGGGGCAGGTTGGCGAGGATCGCGCCGGCGCCGATGGGAAGAAGGAGCATGGGCTCGTACTCTTTGACGACGGCGAGGTAGATCAGGAGACAGCCCACTGCAATCATCAAGAGCGACCCGGGCGTCATGTTCTGAATTCCCTGCAGTAGCTGGGCAAAGGAGACGGTCATGCCTTTCCCTCCTCGAATTTCACGAGCACATCGCCGTAACTCACTGACTGCCCGGGCTGCACCAGAACCTCGGCAATCACGCCGTCCCGCGGGGACCTTAACGTATTTTTCATCTTCATCGCCTCGAGAATCGCCACGGGCTGGCCGTGCTTCACCTCATCGCCGACCTTGACTTCCACCGATTGAATGGTGCCCGGCATGGGCGCAATGATCTCGGCCCGCAGCCCGTCGCTGGGGAGTTGCGGCTTGGTCGGCAGGGCCGGCGAGGGCACCTTCGGTAGTTGCCGCATGCTGGCCGGATCGGGTGGGCGATATGAGACCTCCGGTCGCTCGACCACGCCCTCGTCTTCCGGTCGGGTGGGGATGATCTCGGGGGTAATCCGCGCTCCTGCAAGGTCCTCGTCGGACGAAATATCCACTTCGTAGGCATGATCGCCCAGAATGGCGCGAAACTTATTGGCAGACAGGGTCTGCACATCAACGACAAACTCTTTCCCTTTGATTTCCAACTTGTAGCGTCTCATTGGACCCTCCGACCGGGATGCCAGCTGGTGTTTTGCAGATGTCGACCCACATTTACCCAGCGACTGGGGCGCGTGCCGGGCCGATAGCGACGCATGGCCGGCGCAGCCTCTTTGCGGCGCAGGGCTTGATGCATCGTTACTGCGATGGTGATGGCGCTCAGGGCTTCGGCATCGAGGCCGGCGGGGTACTCGGGCCCGGAGGGCTCTTCCATAGGCGGTTGAGTGCGGTCAAATCGGAGAAGCAGGGTGATGAAGAGGGCCATCACGGCAAGAAGCAAGAACACCAATCCCATCCCAAACACGGTGAGCTGTATCCCAATATTGAGTGATTCCACGCTATACACTCCAGGGTGTGATCAATAACTATACCGGCATCAATCCATGTTTCTTCGGGGGGTTCTGCTTGACCTTGGTTCGCAGCACCTCGAGGGCGCGAATGAGGCGAGGCCTGGTTTCCTTCGGCTCGATCACCTCGTCTATTTGCCCGACGTTGGCGGCGGTATACGGGTTGAAAAACTTGGCGCGATATTCCTCGACGAACTGACGCTCAAGCGCGGCAGGGTTTGCAGCGGATGCGAGCTCACGCTTGCGCAAAAGGCGTACCGCGCCTTCCGCTCCCATGACCGCTATCTGCGCTGTCGGCCAGGCAAAGGCAACATCACAGCGCATCTGCCGAGAGCTCATGGCAATGTAGGCACCGCCGATGGCCTTTCTTGTGACGATGGAGATCTTCGGCACCGTTGCCTCGCAATAGGCGTAGATTACCTTGGCGCCGTGACGGATAATCCCGTAGTGCTCCTGATCGAGACCCGGCAGGTAGCCCGGTGTGTCCACAAAGGTGATGAGGGGGATGTTGAAGGCATCGCACATGCGAACAAAACGAGCGATCTTATCGCTCGAATCGATGTCGAGTACGCCCGCAAGATGAGCGGGCTGGTTGGCAACGATGCCGACTGAGTAGCCGTCCAGCCTGGCGAACCCGACCACCGCATTTCGCGCGTAGTAGGGGTGCACTTCGAGGAAACTTCCGTCGTCAACCACGGCATCGATCACCTCGCCCATATCGTAGGGCTCGTGCTCGTCTGCCGGCACAACATCGTTGAGCGATTCTTCCATGCGATCCGGCGAATCATAGCGAGTAACCTGGGGCGGGTCCTCGGCATTGTTCTGGGGGAGGTAACTCAGCAGCAGCTTCACCAGCTCGATCGCCTCGTGGTCGCTCTCGGTTACAAACTGGGCGACGCCGCTCTTGCTATTGTGCACCAGGGTGCCGCCAAGATCGGTAAAAGTCACCTCCTCCCCGGTCACCGCCTTGATCACATCCGGGCCGGTGATGAACATGTAGCTTATTCCCCGCGCCATGATGATGAAATCGGTGAGGGCGGGGGAATATACCGAACCGCCGGCGCACGGTCCGAGCATAACCGAGATCTGAGGGATAACCCCGGATGAGAGAACGTTCCGCACGAAGACTTCGCCGTAGGCCGCGAGACTGCGAAAGCCTTCCTGGATTCGCGCCCCACCGGAATCGTTCAAGCCGATGATGGGGATCCCGCTTTCCATGGCGACGTCCTGGATGCGGCAAATCTTGTGCGACTGCACCTCGGAAAAGGAGCCGCCGACCACGGTAAAATCCTGGGCAAATACGGCAACTCGTCTGCCGTTGATCTTCCCGAAGCCGGTAACCACGCCATCACCGGGAAAGCGCTGTTTGTCCATGCCGAAGTCGGTGATGTTGTGCGTGGCGAGCGCCCCGAGCTCCTGAAACGTCCCTTCGTCGAGGAGGAGCGCCAGGCGCTCGCGGGCGGTCATTTTCCCCTTTGCATGCTGCTGGGCGATGCGCTCGGTGCCTCCGCCCTGCATGGCTCGTTCGCGCATTTCCCTTAGTGTGTTCAAGTAGTGAGACATGGGTGTTACCCTCCAGATAGTTTACCGCTTGAAGAAGC
>JAGFXI010000425.1 GCA_017861095.1 Deltaproteobacteria bacterium
AAGGACGGGCGGCTACGGGTAAAGGAGTCAGATTGCCCCCGCCGCATCTGTTTGCACACAGGCTGGATACAGCACCCGGGTGAAACGATCGTCTGCGTCCCCAACAAGATGGTCATCGAGGTCGAGGCCTCAGGATCTTCTCCCCGTGTCGACGCCGTGGTGTACTGAGGAAAAGTCCGGTATGGAGAGCCAACCCGATCGGAAGACTTGCAAGGTCGCCCTCCTGGTCGCCCTTGCCACTGTGCTGCAGATAACGGAATCGTTGATTCCCTATCCCATACCGGGGCTCCGGCTGGGGTTGGCCAATATGCTCACCCTGACGGCCCTGATCGTCCTCGGCTTCCGCTCTGCCCTGGAAGTGGCCGTCCTGAGGACCACCCTGAGCTCCTTCATCATGGGGACTTTCATGTCCCCCACCTTCATCCTCAGCTTCTCGGCGGCCGTCATCAGCACCCTGGTGATGGGATTTTTCTACTGGTTGTCGGGTCTCAACGAGCGGTATCGCTTCAGCGTCATCGGCATCAGCATCATCGGTGCTTTCACCCATAACATGGTGCAGCTCTCTCTCGCCTACCTCCTCCTGGTAAAGCACGGCGGAATCTTTGTCTTTTTCCCGTGGCTGGCCTACGGCGCCGTGGCCACCGGCTGGCTGGTGGGCGTTGTCACGGGCGGTGTGTGCCGCAGGTTGGCGGAGAGCTCAAGCGAGAAAATGCTGCAGGCGATCCAGGCGGAATCCGCAGTCCCGGTTTTTCGCCACTACGTGGCAGGCGACTCCCTGCTCCACCGCACGCCGCCCCAGGTCAAGATTTCCGTCATCTTTGCTCTGGCCGTGGCGGTGCTGATCTTCGGTGAGTTCTGGCTTTACCTGGGGCTGTTCTGCCTTCCTTTCTCCTTCCCGCGTTCTTCAACCCCGGGACGAATGTGGTCGGCTCTCTCGGCCCCATCACCATCACGTCCGAGGGTCTGGCGACCGGTGCCTTGTTCGCCGCACGCATTCTCCTGTTGATCATTTCAAGCTGCCTCCTGGTGAGGACCACATCACCCGAAGAGATGACCCGGGGCCTGGTGAAGGTGTTGTCACCCATCCGATACTTCGGTGTTTCCGAGGAGAGAATAGCCACGATTCTCTCCCTCTCGTGGACGGCCGTCCCATACCTGTTGGATACCGCCCGCCGGACCATTCGCGCCGCCAATCTGAAAAACGCGAAAAATGTGCGCAACCTGATCCCTCTCTTGAGCAACCTCATCGCCGCTCTTTACCTGACGACAGAGCCCGACAGCGAGGTGTGGAAGCGCGCGTGGCCCGCTGAGGCGAAAGAACCCACAGGTCAGGCTTTAATTCGTGAGGAACTTGCAGGTGGTGTAACAACTTGACGGACGGAGTTTCGTGGCCGCCAGAAAGGGGGTAGGGGATGAAGGTCACCGTCGTGCTGGTAGCCATCTGTGCTCTGATACTTTTGAACCCAGGAACGACGAGATCCGATGAGCTGTCCGATCTGAAAGACGCGGTTCAAAAGTTACAGAAAAGAATCGACGACTTGGAAAAGAAACAAAAAGAAGAGGCCGAAGCTGTCAAGGAGGTCAAAGCGAGACCGTCGCCCCGCGAGGCCGTGGCGGAGGCGCTGGCCAAGCAGGTCACCGTCGGCGGGCACCTCAAGTTCTTCTTGGCCGATCAATCCCTTGGCACAGTGACCACCGCCTCATTGGATGATGACAGTCAGCACGATACCTTTGCCGCCGGCGTGAACGACCTCTGGCTTTACTTCAACAAGAAGCTGACGGACTGGTTGCAGATCACCGTGGGCCCACAGATTCACGTCTCCGCCGGTGCGACGCCGCTCCTCGGCGGGAACATAGAAAGGTCCACGAGCGCCAGTATCGACGTCGATCTCGACGAGGCCTATATGATGGCACGGTTGCCTCGCGGGTTTGAAGTCAAGGCCGGCGCGATTTACCCCTATTTCAGCGAAGAGTATGCGACCAAGACCTGGTGGCACGAGCAGTATCACGGCAACGAAGGCCTGATGACCCTCGAGGCCTGGCAGTCCACCGGGATCGAGATTTACAGGACCTTTGAGTTCGACGCCTTCTCCCTCCCCGTTTATTTCTATCCTTTCCTCAACGGGGAGAATCGGACCTTTGACCAGGACGATCAACCCAGCCGATTCACCGACAACAACTCGGCGAAGAATATGCTGCTCCATGTGGCGCCGGAGTTTTTGGCCTTCGGCTCTAAAATAAGGCTCCTGGGCTCGCTCGGCGGGGGCAAGTGGGATGACGACGGCAAGAAGAATTCATACCAATGGGCTGCCGGTGCCGACTTTACCAGCGGCGGCCTCAACCTGAGCGGGGAATACATGTACAGGTGGCGTGAGGACCTGCCGCTCCTTGGTGGTGGTAACGAAGATGGAGAAGATAAGGGCTGGTACCTGCAGCTAAGGTACACGCTCAATCCCCAGTGGCGATTCGTGCTGAAATACAGCGATGTAGATCTCTGGACCTCAGCAACAGCAGGCATCGATACGCAAAACTACAAGGTCCTGAGTGCAGGGATAAATTTCTGGATCACAGACAGCTCCACCATTATGCCGCAGTTCGAGTACGTGAATGCGGACCAAACGGGGAGCCCGAATGAGCTTGAATATTTCCGTTACACCGTTGGTTGGCGGACGACCTTCTGAGAGGGAATGGAGGATAATCCGGCCCCCATTTGTCCCCTTCCACCAGGGGAGAGGAGGAGAAGCTTCCCTGGTAGCGACCGATCAACCCGAGGGTGTCATGCCCCGGCGAAGGAGCCTGATTGGAAACCAAGCCCCCACTCAAGAAGTTGAAGCTCGCGTTGATCCTGGTGGCCCTTCTGGTTGGGGCGTTGTTTGCGGTCAGGTACTACAACATGTACCGTTTGCATGTGGAGAAGCAGACCCGGTTCATGATGAGCACTTACGTGACCGTTCACGCCGTCGGTCCCAAGAGGGAGACTGCGCCGGCCGTCAACCTGGCGCTCGACCGGATGCAGGAGGTTGAAACAAAGTTCAATCACCTGAATCCCAAGAGTCCTGTCTACGCCTTCAATCACGACGGGACGCCCATCACCGACCCGGAAGTTCTGGAGGTGGTGAAACTGGCACTGCAAATCTCCCGGGAGTCCGACGGAGCATTTGATATTACCATCGAGCCCTGTATAGAGATTTGGGGGTTTTATGCGGAGTCGCCCCACCTCCCCACCAAGGAGGAGATCAAGACCTGCGTGGAAAAAGTCGGGTACCGG
>JAGFXI010000426.1 GCA_017861095.1 Deltaproteobacteria bacterium
TCTCGATCCAGTGGGCCGGGAACGGCGAAAACCTGCCGCCCCTGCTCGAGGGCCATCCCGGCCGTAATCAGGGAACCGCTCTTGGCGGTCGCCTCGACCACGACTACCCCGAGCGCCAAGCCGCTGATAAGTCGGTTGCGAACGGGAAAGTTTCCGGGGTCCGGTGGGGTACCGAACGGGAGCTCGCTGATCACCGCACCGGCGCCGGCGATTCGTTCGTAGAGCTTGCGGTTCTCCGTCGGGTAGACCACGTCCAGGCCCGTACCGAGCACCGCCAGGGTCCTGCCGCCGCCCTCCAGCGCTCCCAGGTGGGCGGCGCTGTCAATTCCCCGCGCCATTCCGCTCACCACGGTCCAGCCCTGCCACGCCAGTTCTACGCAGAGCTTCTTGCACACGGTGAGCCCGTAGGCCGAAGGATGCCGAGAGCCGACCACCGCCACCGCCCGCTGGTCGTCGGGAGTGAGGTGCCCTTTCACATAGAGGAGGGCAGGCGGGTCCGGGATGTTGCTCAGCAGGGGAGGATATTCCGGCGTCCCCCAGCGGAGGAGCCCCAGGTTCAGCTCCCGGATACGACTAAGTTCGCGTCTTGCTGACTCCCCCACCACGGTCCGCGACTTGATCGCCTCGATGGATGCCCGTTTCAGCCCGGGGATCTCCTCCAGCGTGCGGCGGGATGCGGCAAACACCTGCTCGGGGCTTCCAAACCTCTGGAGCAGTCGGTGAAAGGTTCTCGCCCCTACTCCGGGGATCAGCGCCAGTGCCAGCCAGTGGAATTCCTCATTCATGCCGTGCTCGTTTCTTCCCTGAAAGGAGCCGGGTATCAGGGCAGGATCCCCGCCGCCCGCAGCCACCGCGCCCCGGCAAGGCAGGGTGATCTGCGAGACGAGGCGCATTCGGAGCCACTACCTAAGCCCCGCTCGTCAGAAAGGCCCCCCGAGCTTTGCACCACCACTCCGCAAAAAGGTCGGGCCTCTCCTTTATACTATCAATGACGCGACTATGCGATCTCGCCGAACAGATTACCCTGCCGCGGAAGCCCAGTTCCCCCACGCCTGCCGATGCCGCCAAAAAAGGGGCCATGGAAGCTGATCACCAGCGCCATGGCCCGCAGCCGATCATTCGGATCTGCCGTGGATTACCGGTGCGTCTTCATCCTCACCCGTTCACCCGGGTACAGCTCGATCTTGGTCTTGGTGACGATCGCCGCGGCCGTCTCCTTCTCAGTCGAAAGGACCAGAAGTTCGCCGACCGGCTCGGACATGAGAGAGCTTATCAGCTCCTCCCCCACGGAGGTCACCTGCCCCACATAGTAGCGGCGCACCCGCGGTTCACGATAGACCTCAAACCGGTTGCCGGCCTTGACGTCATTGTCCGCGCCGAGATCGATGAAGACAATCTGGCGGTCGCCCGAAAGCCGGATTTCATCCTTCGCCACAACGATACGGCCTTCTTTGGGCTCCGTGCCATCCTGAAGGACGATCTCCTCCGCTCGCTTCCGGTAGGGCATGAGTATATCGCCCTTGGAGATCACGTTGTAGGAGGTGAGCACTCTTGCCTTCGCATGATCCGGAGCCACCTCGGTGACCTCGACCACTCCCATGGGGGTGTTCAGATAGCCCACCTCCTGGCTGGTAATGGGATGGCGGATGAGGTCCGAGGTACTGAAGACATAGTAGCGGTCGCCCACGGCACTCTGGCGGGGGGGCTTGAGCTGCAGGAAGATCTCATCGCCCTGGCCCATGAGAACCTTGTCGTGCATCTCCCCCAGGATGAACCCCTCTCCCTGGGGACGGAAGGGAGTGATGAACCCCACCTGGTCGATATCCTTGAACACCAGGGTGGGGACCCTCGGTGGGAGTGGCGGCGCCGGCGGCAGCGAGGGCAGCACCGGCGGCGATGGCGGTGCCGCGACCGCAGCAGAGGTCGTAGGTACCGCCCCCCGCGGTACCACCGCCAGGATCGTCGTCCCCGGCACCCGATAGTAGAGTCGAAGCTCGGTGCCAGGATAGATCCAGTGGGGATTGGTGATCGTGGGATTCCACTGCCAGACCTTTGGCCAGACCCACGGGTCGCGGTAGAGCCTATCCGAGATATCCCACAGGGTATCTCCCTTCTTCACCGTGTAGGTGAAGATCTCTCTGTCGTCCGCACCCGACGCCTGCTGGTCGGCCCAGAGGCCAGTGGGTGGCGTCGCAACCAGGAGCATGGCACAGGTCGCCAACCAGACAACAAATGCTCGTTTCACGGCAGAGCTCTCCTCTCTTCGATTGGGGTCGGGATAGCAACCGCCTTGCGTTTCTTCGCTAACACCTCATAGATATACGCGTTTTTTCCGGTCTGTCAACGGTCACGGCACTGCAAGAACTGTACCTGCCTCCAGGGCGCGCCCGATCTGTTTCCCCATCACTCCGATACTACATGATTTTTTCAGGCCGAGCGGGACCTGATCTTACGGACGTGCGCCAGCGGCCGCGGCAGGGTGTACCAAGTGAGACACGCGCCCGGTTTTCCGGGACGCCACGGTATCGGGAGGCGACGGGAGTCTCCGAAGAAGGAGGCTTC
>JAGFXI010000427.1 GCA_017861095.1 Deltaproteobacteria bacterium
ATCGGTGACGGTGACGTGTTTGAATCCAAGGCGATGTGCTACCTTTGCCCACAAGAGAGTAAGTCTCCTGAACACTCCCGGAAGCGCTAACCCGCGAGTTGACTCCCGGCCTCCCGAGTTGTCGTCTACGCCCACTCCGACAGCGCCCCGACCGAAAGCTGCAGACAACATGTGTCCCACATTCCCGGGGTTCGTCGTGGAACTCCAGGCTGGTGGGCTCGTTTCCCCCGCTTTGACCGCTCCCGAGACTTTGTGGTAAGCTGCTTAATACACCGAAACCGGCACCCCAGAATCCGGGTTGATTGGCCTGTTGTCGTTCGTATGAAGGATAGGATCACTGTTGGAGAGGCGAGGGATATAAGCGCAAGGGGAGCCCTTATCGAAATGGAGGAACCACTCTGTGCGGAGGAGAAACTCGGGCCCTTTATTATGGTGCCGCCAGATCGCCTGGCCTCTAGGGTTACGGCCGAGGTCGCCTGGCTTAGAGCCAAGCGTTCCGCCCAGGATTTCTCTAACTGCCTGATGGGGATTCGGTTTACCAGAGTGTCCAAGGGTGACAATCAGTTCGTTCTGGATTCTCTCTATGCCGGACGAAACCTTGTTTCAATGGGCACCTCTGTCGCATCAGGTCCCTAATAGCGAGGTTTATACCTGTGGTGGAGAGGACCAACATCGCTCGTGGCTTGTCAGAGGGGTCCGGTGCCCGTTCTTTTGTGGCTGTGGCGTCCTCGCGGTCCTCGCGCTAGAATTCTAATCGATGCCCTGGAGATACGGAGGTTGGCCTCCTCTCAGATGGGGATAGTGGACCATGAAAACCCTCATGTCCCGCATAAAGGAATTGAAGCACATCGAAACCCCTCACACCCCCAAGAGGTGTCCCCAGGGGCACCTGCACATCTCTTGGTCTTTAGACGATAAGGAGGTGTTTTGTTGGGACTGCGACAAGAAGTATCCAGTTTGGGAGTGCCTTGATACTCGACTTGCAGAGAGCTCTGAGCCTGTAGGTTCGCCGTGAGTGTCTGGCGCGTCGACTCACCCTATCGATTCGAGTCCGAAGCAACGAAAATACCCGGACCGGCCTGATCGGCCCCAGGTTCATTCTCTTGCCCAAATCGTTACATGAGGTCCCAGCAAGAGAGTAGGGAAGTTTAGCTATCATCCTTCCGACTATTCTGCCGGCGCCTACCGAAGCACTGCTCGTGTTGTTGATCAGCGTACGGTAAGCCGTCTGAACGTCCGCAGCGTTCGATGCCAGCCCGGCGAGCCCCTTGCCCTTTCCCCGCTTTGATGCTATAGGGTACAGACTCGGGCTCAGCCATTCCAAGAAGAGGGAATTCCATGGAATACGAGGTGGTTATAGGCCTTGAGGTACACGCCCAACTCCTCACCGAGAGCAAGATCTTCTGCGGGTGCAGCACCCGGTTTGGCGCCCCGCCCAACACCCACACCTGTCCGGTCTGCCTCGGTATGCCGGGCTCGCTTCCGGTCCTCAACCGGAAGGTGCTGGAATACACCATCCGCCTGGCGCTGGCCACCCACTGCGAGATCGCCAAGTACTGCCAGTTCGCCCGGAAAAACTACTTCTATCCTGACCTCCCGAAGGGCTACCAGATCTCCCAGTTCGAGCTTCCCCTGGCCAGAAACGGCTGGGTGGAGATCGAGGTTGACGGGAAGAGCAAACGGATCGGGATCACCCGCATCCATATGGAGGAGGACGCTGGGAAGCTCGTGCACGACGAAGTCCAGCCCCTGAGCTACGTGGACTTCAACCGCACCGGAGTGCCCCTCGTCGAGATCGTAAGCGAGCCGGACCTCAGAGCCCCCGAGGAGGCGAGCGCCTACCTGAGGAAGCTCCGCGACATTCTCCGGTATCTCGACATCTGCGACGGGAACATGGAAGAGGGGAGCTTCCGCTGTGACGCCAACGTTTCCCTCCGGCCGGCGGGCTCCCAGGGCCTCGGCGTCAAGACCGAGCTCAAGAACATGAACTCCTTCCGCTTCGTCCAGCGCGCCATCGAGTACGAGATTAAGCGGCAGCGCGCCGTGCTCGAACGGGGCGGCGAGATCATCCAGGAGACCCGCCTCTGGGACAGCGGCAAGGGCGTCACCTCCGGCATGCGCGGCAAGGAGGAGGCCCACGACTACCGGTATTTCCCCGACCCGGACCTAGTGCCCATGGTGGTCGAGGAGGGATGGGTCGACGAGGTGCGCCTCAAACTGCCGGAGCTCCCGGATGCCAAGAAGGCCCGATTCGTAAGGGACTACGACCTCCCCGAATACGACTCCGGGGTGCTCACCACGAGCAAGGATCTGGGCGCCTACTTCGAGGCCGCCGTGGCCCGCTACCCTCACCCCAAGAAGGTGAGCAACTGGATCATGGCGGAGCTCATGAGGGAGCTGAAGCAGGATGACCGCGAGATCGACCAGTGTCCGGTAGGCCCTGCGGCCCTCGCCGATCTTCTCCACCTCATCGATCAGGGGGTCATCAGCGGCAAGATCGCCAAGAGCGTCTTCGAGGAGATGTATGCCACCGGGAAGGCG
>JAGFXI010000428.1 GCA_017861095.1 Deltaproteobacteria bacterium
CCTGCATGCTGGGCGTTGCCGCCTGCACCGCCGCCTCGGCCTACCTGGTGAAACCGGTACTGGACGACATCTTCATCAACAAGAAGGCCGGGATGCTCAAGATCCTTCCCCTTGTCGTCCTCCTTCTTTTCCTGGTGAAAGGGCTCTGTGAGTGGGGCCACGTCTATTTCATGAGCTACGTAGGCCAACGGGTTGTCAGCCAGGTGCGGCAGCAGCTCTACGACCACCTCCAGATCCTTTCCCTCTCCTTTTTCGATCGGACGCCGACCGGCGTCCTCATGTCTCGGATCACCAATGACGTGAACCTCCTTCAGGCAGCAGTGTCGAGTGCCATCACCGGAATGCTCAAGGACTGCGTCAGCGTGGTGGGGCTCATCGGTGTAGTCTTCTACCGTGACTGGGAACTCGCCGTCGTCGCCATGGTGGTGCTTCCCTTTGCCTTTCTTCCCATCGTCAAGTTCGGACGGATGCTCCGGCGCATCAGCACGAAGAGCCAGCAATCCATGGGGGACATCTCGGTGATCCTTCACGAGACCATCAGCGGCAATCGGATCGTGAAGGCCTTCGCCATGGAGGAGTACGAGAAGGCACGCTTCAGTCGTGAAAACATGCGCTACTTCCAGTACTACATGAAGTCGGTAAGTGTTCGCGCTCTCTCCTCTCCGGTCATGGAGTTCCTGGGCGGACTGGGTGTCGTCTTCATTATCTGGTATGGCGGCTCGAGCGTCATCAGGGGCGTCTCCACTCCCGGGAACTTCTTTTCTTTCCTCGCTGCGCTCCTCCTGCTTTACGAGCCGATAAAACGGCTGAACACGATGAACAATACAATCCAGCAGGGACTGGCGGCGGCGCAACGGGTCTACGACATCCTCGACACCCCGCGCGAGATTCGGGATCGGCCAGATGCGGTTCATCTCCCGCCCGTGAACCGGGCCCTGGAGCTGCGGCACGTCCAGTTTTCCTATGGCGGGGAGCCCGTTCTTAAGGACATTAATCTCAAGGTCACTGCGGGTGAGGTCGTCGCCATCGTCGGGGCGAGCGGGGCGGGCAAGACGACCATGGTCAACCTCATTCCCCGGTTTTACGATGTGACGGGCGGGGCCGTTCTGATCGACGGGATGGACATCCGCCACGTCACCCTGGCATCGCTCCGCGCTCAGGTCGGAGTGGTGACCCAGCAGAGCATCCTTTTCAATGATACGGTCCGGAGCAACATCGCCTACGGCGATATCAGCAAGAGCGAGGACGACATCGTTGCCGCGGCCAAGGCGGCCAATGCCTATGAGTTCATCACGAAGATGCCGAAGGGCTTCGACACCGTCGTTGGGGAACAGGGGGTGCGGATCTCCGGCGGGGAGCGGCAACGGCTCTGCATCGCCCGGGCGCTCATCAAGAATGCTCCCATCCTTATCCTCGACGAGGCCACGTCGTCCCTGGACAGCGAGGCCGAGCTCGAAGTTCAGAGGGCGCTCGACGCCCTCATGGCCGGGCGGACGACGCTCGTGATCGCCCACCGGCTCTCCACGGTGAAGAACGCCGACCATATCGTGGTACTGGCAGACGGCCGTATCGTGGAGGAGGGGAGACACGCCGAGCTGCTGAAGGCGAATGGAGAGTACCGCCGCCTCTACGAGCTCCAGTTTGCCCAGTTTGAGGGCGTCGAGCAAGGCGTGGCGGGTTGAGCCGGCGCCCGGTCTTGGGATGTCGCTGGCGTTGAGCCAGAGTTTCTCATTATCTGCCAGGTAAAGGGATGCCATGAATTGGCTCTACAACACCTCGTGGCTTGCCGCTCTGCCAGGGATCGTCTGTTACCTCTGGCTTTGTCGCCTCGTCACC
Organism: Deltaproteobacteria bacterium; assembly: GCA_017861095.1. GTDB lineage: Bacteria > Desulfobacterota > Syntrophobacteria > BM002 > BM002 > JAGFXI01. The sequence goes on from JAGFXI010000428.1 coordinate 1,837, forward strand.
GGCAAGTACCGTCGGAATCTCCGTCCCCGGTTCGGCCTGGATCTGGAGGTTCCACAACGGCCCGGAAGCAATCAGGTGATCTGGGTACACGCCCTTTCCGTAGGAGAGGTGTTGTCTGTTCTCCCTCTCGTTCACCTTCTTCGGGAGGAGTATCCCTCCCACGAGCTCGTTTTCTCGACCACCACTGAATCCGGGAACCAACTCGCCCGCAAGCGGCTGGCCGGCGATGGCTGCCCGGTGTTTTACCTGCCCTTGGATCTCTGGTGGGTGGTACGGCGGGTGGTAGAGAGGGTGGGTGCCCGGCTCTTCCTCCTCGTGGAGACGGATCTCTGGCCCAATCTCCCCCGATACCTTAGCCGGCAGGGCGCACTCACAGTGGTGGTGAACGGAAGGATCTCGGACCGGTCGTTCCCGCGCTACCGACTCTTCCGCCCCTTCCTCGGCTCCACCCTTTCCCACATAACGCGCTTTTGCATGCAGGCCGAGGAGGATGCCCGGCGCCTCCTCGTTCTGGGAGTGCCGCCCGACAGGGTGCGGGTCACCGGGAATCTCAAGATCGATCAGCCGATACCAATCTCTCCCGGGGAGGAGCGAACGTTGCTGCGCCACCGGCTCGGCTGGGTGCCGCGGGGGCCGGTCTGGATTGCGGGAAGCACCCATCCGGGAGAGGAGGAGATCGTTTTCCGGGTTTTCGGACAGCT